>NZ_JBBYGR010000056.1:0-49239 GCF_038405005.1 Xanthomonas sp. JL1
GGCGGCGGCGGAATCGGAACGGGTACGGCGACCATGGCGGTGCTCCTTTCAGTCGATATCCGATGACAGCATGGCGAGCAAGTCGGCCGCTGTCAGGTTGGGGGTGTTGGTCTGTGCGAACCATACCTTGGTAAGGGGCTGATCACGCAATCCTCGCGCCCAGGCGACGTCAGCCTTGACCCAGCCCACCAGTGTTGGCAGGTGAGTCATGCCGAAGGCGTTGACGGCGTGGCGATAGCTGGTCTGCACGTCCGCCAGCAGTTGGGCATCGTCCCGGCTGGACACCGCAGCAGGGTGGTCGCGGCGTACTTCCGCAGCCAGACGTGGCAAAAAGCTGCCCGGATCGGGCAGGCAGAGCTTGGCGTATTGCTCAGGTGTCAGCTGCAGCATCGGCGGTCTCCTGCAGCTTGCGCGCTTCGTCTCGGGACAGCGTCCAATGTTGGCCAAGCGCCATGACCTGCCATTCGAGGATCGGGCCGAGCAGTTCCAATTGCTGCGCCAGTGTCAGTACCTCCATGTAGCGCAGCCAGGCACGCGCGTCGTAGAAGCGCATGAGCGCCAGGCTGCCGTCTGGCAGCTCAACGTCGAGCTGTTGCTCCAAGTGTGTGAACAGTTCGTCGAAGGGTACTTCCGATGCCAGGCGCGTCGCACCGGCTGCAGTGCGTCCAAGTTGCGCTAGCCACGTATCCAACCCCGGATGCACCGCCCCGATTGGCAATTCGATCAACCATGGCGAGGCGGCCACGTGCTCGGCCTCCGGTTGATGCTCGAACAACGAGCGAATTTCGAGGTCTGACGCCGCCGCATGATGTTGCAGCGTGGAGAGATAGGTCGGATCCACCGCGCAATCTATGACTGCGAATTGATACCAGGTCCTCATGTGCGGCTCAACAGTGGCGCGCCTTCGCCGGCGCCGGAGAGCAGGCATTCCAGACAGACAGGCGGCTTATCCAGAGGCATAGCGATGCCGGGCGATTCCGAAGCAAGCGGGGCAAGTGACTGGCTGTCTGTTCCGGCCCCCAACTCCACGTAGTTGCGCGACTGGCGCTGCGTGCTGATCGTGCAACCGCAGGCGAGGTGGGCACCGTCCAGCGCGACCGGCTGGCCTTCGATGATGATCGTGGGATCGCCGTCGACGATGGCAAAAATCCCTTTGTGCTTGCGGCACGTCGCGCGATCGCCGACGCGTGCGACTGGCAGGCCGTCGACGTCGGTCTCTCTGGAACCGGTGATCACCTGGCCACCACCACTGGTCGGATCTCCGACCACGATCCACATCCTGCGCATGACATCACTCCTTTGCCGATCACCGTGCTGCACCTACAGGCTGCCACAAGCCGCCCGCGCGCGCCATCGGCGAGGGCATCGCGGCCGGCACCGCATTGTGATGCGTATGCGTAAAGCTTCGTGCAGGCATGACCCTCGGCCGCCTACTCCTGCCTCCGTCGCGCCACGTGTGTCTTCAATGAAGCGCCAGGCTCGGCGCCTGGGTCACCGACGACAGAAGCGGGAGCATGGAGCCGACCACCGCTTCGGCAATTCGCTGTGTAGACCCCGGCGCGCGCAATCGTCGCCCCGCCACGCCTGCGGTCTTCTTAGTCGCCCCTGAAAAACCCTCTCAAACACCAAATGCCATGTTTGCTGGCCACATGATGCTTGAGCACGTTGAGGGTCGCGCCCGCACCACCTGCAACCAGGCACGCAAACAGGCGATCCAGCGCAGCAGCCACCGCAGGTTGTCGCCAGCGGCGCAGCCGAGCACGTGCAGTGCATCGCCTTGGGCGCCTTTGAGATGGCAGCGATTCAAGCGGCAGTCCTGTTTCAGATGTCCGATCACCGGCTCTACCGCTTGCCGTCGTTTGATCCAGCGCCATTGCCGTCGTGTCAGCGTCTTGGCTTTGCCCCGATGCAGGATCTGCACACCCTCCACGTCCCGCCCGCGATACCCCAAGTCCACAATCGCCACCTGCGGGATCACATCCACATCCTGCAGCAGCCCGCGCGCCTGTACCAGTTGCTCGGCCAACGTATCGCCGTCGTAGGGATTGCCGGGAAAACTGCGCGCGCCCACGATCACGCCCTTGCGCGCACTCACCGCAATGCCGACCTTGACGCCACATTCGTAGGGGCTGCTTGCCTTGCCCTTGCTCATGCAGTCCACTTCCGGTGCGTGCAACGCGTAGAGTTTCTGTTTGTCCTTGGGACGCTGTGTCAACAACCGGTGTGCGCGCTCCAACCAGACACCGATGCGCTCACGTACCGACGGTTCCTGCTGGGCCAGCTTGCGTTGCAGATCGCGCAACACCCGTCCCAGGATCGTGCGTTGGTGTCGCGCGCCATCGCGTTATACGGCTGCGGCGTTGGCGCAATGTACTTGCTTGTTGCCGTGCCGGTGGCCGAGCGCATGCCTTGTGCATGCGCTGGCTGCATGTACGCGGCGACACACAGCGCTGACGCTGCCAGCACGATGCATCGCGCGATGATGGTGATCCTGTCCATGGTGTTCCCCCTGTATGCACTGATCCTAGCCCACGCGCTGCACGCGCGGGCGGATCAGGTCGCTTGTCCGTGCGAGCTTGCGTGCTCGATCACATGGCGCCTTGCTTGTATCGAAGAAAGTGCGTTACCGGGCGGTGCCCAAATCCCCCAGCACATCATCCACCTGCTCAGCCAAGTGCTGCAGGCAATGTGCCCATTGCTGCAGCGGAATGGCCGGCATGCCCATAGCGCCTTCCTCGCGCGTGCGCGGTGTGGCCAAGGTGGCCAGCAGGCGCAGTTGGTCGCGTACGCGCAGCAGGTGGTATTGCGTGCCTTCGGACATCCAGTAGCCGGGTTCGTCGTGCATGCCGCTCTCCTTGCCATGGGCTGGCTCCCGCTGCACAACGCAGCGGGATGCCGGGAGGCTAGAAACCGCACACAGCCGGCGGGCTTATTCCCCTTGCGGGTGTTGTATTCGCCGCCCTCCCGGCGCGAGAACGCCGAGCCGTGCCAAGCCTTTTGGCCGGACACAAAAAACCCACCAAAACTCGGAGGTGGGTGCCGCTGTGTGTGGAGTTTCTAGGCTCCGCGCGGGAGTGTGCGGGTGGTGGTGGCTAGGGTCAAGTTGCAGCGCTTGCGCTGCGCTAGCGCGCAATGGGCAGACGCACACCGCGTGTTGGGCGTGCATCGGGGGGTGTGAGGTGATGCAATGCAGGTCGTCATCGAGCTCTGATGGCGGCGTGGTGCTCCACACGCGTGCGATCCAGCGGGACAGCCCGCCCTGGCTAGGCTCGTTCATTCCACGCGCCAGCTCTTGCTGCTGCGTCAGCGCCCTTTCCTGCGCAATGGCTTGGTTGGCCGCAAAGAGCTTGTGGTCCGACACCAAGCGAGCAGAACAGTCGGGTGCATCCAACCCCTACAAGAATGCCAACGCCCCGATCAAGTTGGGCGTTAGCGATCGTGCACTATTTGTGCGGCATCACCGCATGCGATGCGGCGGTTGACAGCGCGGCAGGCATCCGCCTGCTTGCGATGCAACCAACTTACTTGGTCGATTTGACAGCGTCGCGCACGTTATCGGCGACTTCGCCGGCCTTGCGCTGCACCTTGCCCACATTTTTTTTCAGCAGCGCCTTCCAGTTCGGTGCTCTTGTCGCCAGTGACACGTGGGGCGAACACCATAGTTTGTGCAGCTTTGGACAAACCATGGTGCATGGCTAGTTGCCGAACTATGGTGTTCTGCTCTGGGCGTACCGTCGATCAGGGGTTCCTCAGCGCTTCCAACGCGTGATCCAAGGCAGTGACTGCATCCACCGCGATGGGGGGGCCGGCACTGGCCTGTGCGGCAGCGGCCAGTGCGTCGAAGAACGGTTCGGCGTCGGTGTCGACCACTTGCAGCAACGCCAGATGCGCCAGGCGCTCGGCCTCGCTGGGGGTGGCTGACACGGCGGTATCGCACTGATTCAATGGAATGCTCGAGCCCGGGCACTTTGCCCAGTCTAGCGGAATGCGCATATCAGCCAAGGCGGCGTTCCGTGCGCCACTGCACAGCACCGCATTGGGCGCGCTGGGCGGGTGGTGCGGCACTCAGTCGGCGCTGGCCGTGTCCATGTTCGCCACGGTGGCGGCGCTGTCGTCGCGCATCTGCAGCGCCAGGTACAGGCGCATGCAGTCGTCGGTGTTGCTCAGGTCCACTGCGCACAGTTCCTGCATGCGCTGCATGCGGTAACTCAGGGTATTGCGATGGATGCCCAGCGCCTTGGCGGTGGGGGCCATGCGCATGCCGGCACCAAACCAAACCGACAAGGTCTTCAACAACTGGCCGCGACGGTCCTGCGCCAGCAATGCCTGCAGCGGCTTGCGCAATTGCTCGGCTTGCCAGGCCTGACGCAGGTCGTCTGCCAGCAGCGGCAGGCGATAGTTGTCGTAGAAGAATGCATCGGCGTGCGGCGCACGCGCCTTGCCGATGCGCATGGTGGTGCGCGCGATCTGGTGCGACAACGCCAGGCCGTTGGACTGCGGAAAATACTGGACCAGGGCCAGCCGGATCCGCAGCCGGCTGCTGGCGCGCATGCGCTCGAACAGACTGTGCACGCGCGTGCAGCCGGCCGAAACGTGCCGGCGCGCCGCTGGCGATGATGACGCCGGAGTGGTCCATCGCATCGACGTTGCCGTCGATGATGGTCATCGCGCGGTCGACGCTGGACTGCGCCAGGGTGCGGTCGAGCGTGAGCATGGGCTGGGGCCTGTTGATGCGATCGAGAGAGGTCACGGTGGCATGTTCGGTACGCACCTGTTCGCCACGTGTGTGGTTGGGCGTGGGGCGTGTTGCACGCCTATGTCCCAGCATCTGTGCAAACGGTGCCGACCGCCGTTGGCGTGGTTCGATCCGGCGCGCGCTGGCCAAACACCCTGTCCGACAGGGCGCTTCAGAACCGGGCGCAAGCCCGCGCCGCTGATGTCACCGGCGTGCTGCCATCAACACGCATCGACACCCGACGGCAGCGATGCCAACACCCGGCCCACCTGCAGCGTTGCCGCCACATTGCGCGCCGCGATGCGCACGTTGCTGGCGGCGTCGGCCAATGCCTGTTCCAGCGTGCAGGCGCGATGCACCACCGCGAACATGGCATCGATGCCGTGGCCGTGCAGCAGCGCGGCGCCGTTGCCCAGGCAACCGGCAATGGCGATCACCGGTTTGGCATGCCGTCGCGCTACCCACGCCACGCCGACCGGGGTCTTGCCGTGCAGGCTCTGGCTATCGAGACGGCCTTCGCCAGTGATGACCAGATCGGCCTGGGCGACCAGTGCATCCAGCCCGAGCGCCTGGGCGACGATCTCCACGCCGGGCCGCAACTGCGCGCCCAGATACGCCACCAATGCCGCGCCCAGACCGCCGGCCGCACCGCCGCCGGGCAACGCGTGCAACCGCACGCCCAGGTCGCGCTCCAGCAGGTCGGCGTAGTGCTGCAGGTTGCTATCGAGCTGGCGCACCATGCCGGGGGTGGCGCCTTTTTGCGGGCCGAAGATCGCCGAGGCGCCGGTGGGACCGATCAGCGGGTTGTCCACATCGCAGGCCACTTCGAACTGGCAGTCCTGCAGCCGCACATCCATGCCCTCGGTGTCGATGCGCGCCAGCGCAGCCAGCGCGCCGCCGCCCGCACCGATCGCCTCGCCTTGCGCATCCAGCAGCCGCACGCCCAAGGCCTGCGCCAGGCCGGCGCCGCCGTCGTTGGTGGCGCTGCCGCCGATGCCGATGATGAAGCGCCGTGCGCCGGCGTCCAAGGCGGCCAGGATCAACTCCCCCACCCCTGCGGTGCTGGTGCGCAGCGGCGCGCGCTCGGCCGGCGGCAGTAGCGCCAAGCCGCTGGCGGCGGCCATTTCGATCACCGCGGTGCGGCCGTCGCCGGTCAGGCCGAAAAACGCCTGCACCGGGGTGCCGAGCGGACCGCTGACGGTGCAGGCGATCACCCGCCCGCCGGTGGCGGCCACCAGCGCGTCGACGGTACCTTCACCGCCGTCGGCAACCGGCACCTTTTGGTACTGCCAGTCGGGGAACACCTCGCGAAAGCCCGCCTCGATCTGCGTCGCGACTTCCAGCGCAGACAGGCTTTCCTTGTACGAATCGGGAGCAATGACGACCTTCATGGGGACACGCGCTTGGACGGACGCATCACTGGTTCACCGCGCACGCCGGCACCCGCAACACCAACGCGGCGCCCAGCAGCATGGCGCCGGCCAGCACGTACAGCGCCAGTTGGGTGCTGTGGGTGGTGTCCTTGATCCAGCCCACCAGATAGGGGCTGACGAAGCCAGCGACCTGGCCGGTGGAATTGATCAGCGCCAGCCCACCGGCCGCGGCAGCGGCGGTGAGAAAGCCGTTGGTCAGCGGCCAGAACAGCGGCAAGCCGCTGACTGCCCCCATCGTGGCCAGGGTCATACCGAACAAGGCCAAGCCCAGGTTGTCGGTGACGCTGGCGGCGATGCACAGGCCGGCCGCGCCCATCAGCAACGGAATCACCAGATGCCAGCGACGCTCGCCGCGGCGGTCGGCCGAGCGGCCCATCAGCACCATGAACACTGCCGCCGCCAAGTACGGGATCGCGCTCATCAGACCGATGCGGACCGGGTCGGTGACGCCGCTGTCCTGGATGATCGAAGGCAGCCAGAAGTTGATCGCATACACCCCGCTCTGAATGCAGAAGTACACCGTGCCCAGCAGCCACACCGCCGGGTTGCACAGCACCGCGCGCAGCGAGGTGGACGCACCGGCCGGCTTGCCTGCTTCGTCGTCGGCCAGTACGCGGGCCAAGGCCTGTTTTTCCTGCGGGTTGAGCCAGCTCGCTTCTTGCACGCCGTCGCTGAGCAGGAACCACACTCCGTTGCCCAGCAACACGGTCGGCAGGCCCTGCAGCAGGAACATCCATTGCCAGCCGGCCAGCCCGCCCTGCCCGGCCGAGAAATAGCCCAGGATCCAGCCCGACAGCGGCCCCCCCAGCACCCCGGAGATCGGGATCGCCGACATGAAGACGGTCGTGACCCGGCCATGCCGGTCACGCGGAAACCAGCGCGTCAGGTACAGCAAGATGCCGGGGAAGAAGCCCGCCTCGGCCGCACCGGTGAGCAGGCGCAGCGTGTAGAACCCGGCCGGGGTGCGCACGAACAGCAGGCAGGTGGACAGCAGGCCCCAGCTGACCATCATGATCGCCACCCAGCGCCGGGCGCCAATGCGCTGCAGGATCAGATTACTGGGCACCCCGCAAGCGAGGTAACCGATGAAGAAGATCCCCGCGCCCAGCCCGTACACGGTCTGGCTCATGCCCAGATCGCGCAGCATCTGCAGCTTGGCGAAGCCGACGTTGACCCGGTCCAGGTAATTGAACAGATTGCAGACGAACAGGAACGGGATCAGCCGCCACAGGATCTTGCGGTAGGTGGGGCCCATGCCATCGGGGGGTGGCAGGGGCCGGGTGGCTTGGGTCATCGCACGCTCCAGCAGTCGGTGGGCCAGCCGGCCCCAGTGTCTTGGCACCGGCACCATCTGGGGGTCGACGCATTCTAGAGTGAGCGTTTTGACGGAATCGTCGTCGGGATGTTGCCTGTGCGTGCGAAAGTGCAATCCGCTTTTTATGCAAATGTCCAATTTGCGCAAGACGCACTGGCATATGTCGCACCAGGGAAAACGCCACAGCGGTCATGCCGTTGGTACCGAGCCGGCTGCTCACCCGACGGAACACCCCTCAGCGGCACTGCGCCGCTCCCTGCGACCGCCGGGTTCGATGCAGCACAGCGGCAACCCACTCGCGCGATGTCCGCTTTGCGTCTTGCCACTCTCCAATCACCACTGCCGAATCACGGCACTACCGCTTCCCCACTCCCGATTCCCGATTCGCCGCCGCATAGGCCTGCGCCTGGCCCATCACGCGCAGCAGATTACCGCCCCCAAATACCGGGGATCTGCTGTTCGGTGTAGCCCTTGCGCAGCAGCCATGCGGTGATGCGCGGCAGATCGGAGACATCTTCCAGCCCCCCCCACCGCCGTCCCGATCCATGCCGATGCCCACATGCTGGGGCCCGACCACCGCCAGCACATGCTCCAGATGCGCGCAGAAATTCTCTTCGGTGGCGCGCTTGATCGGGTAGCGCGCATCCAGTTCCTTCAGCGCGGCGCTGAGCTTGGTGGCGTCTGCGATCTTGACGTGCTCCCAGCCGCCGTAGTGATCGATGAGCGCCTTCTCGGCGGCCTTGCGCTCGGGGCTTGCGCCGCTGTCCACCAGATAGCCGCCGTAGGAATTGACCTGGATCACCCCGCCATGCACGGCCAGCACCTTCAGGCGTGCATCGTCGATGTTGCGCGGGTGGTTGTAGACCGCACGCGCGCCGCTGTGCGAGAGCACGATCGGCACCGGCGACAGCGCGATCAACTGGTCGAACACCGCATCGGAGGCATGCGATCGATCGATCACGATGCCCGGCGCCTGCGCCTGCTGCACCAGTTGTTTGCCGGCCGGGCTCAAGCCCTTCCACTCGCCCCCTTTGGTGTCGGTGGCCGAGTCGGCGAAGGCGTTGTTGAGAAAGTGCACGGTGCTCATCAAGCGCAGCCCCTGCGCGTAATAGACGCGCAGCACGGTGGGGTCGGCCACCAGCGGGCTGGCGTTTTTCATGCCGATGTACACCACGCGCGTGCCAGCGGCCTTGATGCGCGCGGCATCGGCCGGCGTGGTGGCCAATGCAAAGCGCTGCGGTTGCGCGGCCACCAGCGTGTGGATCTTGAGCAAGCGCTGCAGCCCGGCGTCGCGGTCGTCCAGATGCGCGGCCGCACTGCGGTGGCCCTGCCCGGTGTAGACCGCCCAGAAGCCGCGATCCAGCGCCCCTTCGACCATGCGCGGGTAATGCACCTGCGACAGGCGATTGCCGGCATGCGTCTGCAACACATCGACGTCGGCGCGCTCCAGAGTGGCCGGCGTGTCCAGATGCGAATCCAGCGTGACCAGACGTTGTTGCAGCGCGGTGGCGCGCTCCAGTTCGGCCTTGGAAAACTCCAGCGCGTGCGCGGGCAACGCAGCCGCCAGCAACAGACAGACAGCGAACGCGAACGCAGGTGCATGCGATCTCGCAGGCAGTGGGGGATGCGCCGATCCTAGCGGCTTGCTGCACGCGCGCTGCGGCCTCGCGCGGGACGCCGCATCGCTCACGCCAACCGGCGCGATTGCGTGAGCGATGCGCGCGTTGCGAGGCCGGCGCTACGGCGATGCCGATGGTGCGACCACGCGCAACGGTGTCGAACTGGGCACGGCAATGCTGGCGACTACCGCGCGCGCAGCCGGTTGGTCATCGGGCGGTGTTGGATACACCAGCGAGCCCAGCGCGCGCAAACCGTCACGCGCGCTGCAGCGTCAGTCGTCCAACTCCGCCAGCCGCGCGCGCACGCTGTCCACATCGATGTGTTCGCGCACATGCGGCCACTGCCGCGCCCACACCGAGCGGAATACGATCCACGCACCGAACACACCCAGACACGTGGACCCCAGCGCCAGCAGCAACGGATGCAGCGGCGAGCCGTCGCCAGTCTGGAACAGATACATGAAGGCGCCGGAAAACAGCAGCCAGACGCCGAACACTGGCCAATTGCTGGCCAGCAGGCTGGCATTGGGCCGTTCGATCTCGCGCAGCAGCCGGCGCAAGGCCTTGCGTTCGTCTTCGTCGCTGGACGTCATCGGCTGCCGGCTCCTGGTTGTAGCTCTGCGTTGAATCGACGCTTGCCGACGATGGCATCGCGCCAGGGAAGACGCTGCCTGCAATGCGGCAGACCGCGTCTTCGGCCGTGCAACCCGGTTACACCACGCGGCAGAAAACGGCCTTCAAATAGCGCGATTCCTGCACGTGCGCCATGAATGGGTGATCCGGGCCGGCGCCGGCCACTTTCAGGATCTGGATGGTGCGGCCGGAGAAATACGAGGCACGCCGTAGCATGTCCAGAAACTCCTGCTCGGCCACCAGGCCGGTGCACGAGAACGTGGCGAACAGACCACCGGGCTTGACCACGCCCAGCGCCAATTTGTTCATGTCCAGGTACTTCTTCAGCGCCGGAATTACCTGCTCGCGGTCGCGGGTCATCTTGGCCGGGTCCAGGATCACCACATCGAACTGCTCACCCCGATTGGACGCATCGCGCAGCCACGGAAAGATGTCGGCCTGCACGAACTTGGGGCGCACGTTGTTGAGCTTGGCGTTGCCCTTGGCAATGGCGATGACGTCTTCGTCGATATCCACGCCCAGCACTTCGGACGCACCGCGCGCGGCGGCATACACCGCAAAGCCGCCGGTGTTGCAGCACAGGTCCAGCACGGTCTTGCCTTCGACCTGCTCGCTCAGCCACTGACGGTTGTCGCGCTGATCGGCGAAGAAGCCGGTCTTGTGCGCACCGGCCGGGTCGGCGCGGAACTTGATGCCGTGCTCGGTGATCACCGCCGCTTCGGTGGTGGTGTTGCTGTGGAAGTCGAAGCTTTCCTGCTTCTGCACGTGTTCGTCGGCAAAGCTGTGGAAGCGGCAGCCCGGGAACTGTTCGCGCAGCGCGTCGTAGATCCATTCGCGGTGACGGAACATGCCGGCGGCGAAGAACTCCACCACCACCAGGTCGCCATAGCGGTCCACCACCAGGCCGGACAGGCCGTCGCCTTCGCTGTGCACCACGCGCCAGGCATCGGACACGCCATCGAGCTTGAGCCAATCGCGGCGCAGGCTCACCGCCGCGGCGATCTTGCGCGCAAACCAGCCCGCATCCACCGGCACCGACTGGTCGGTTTCCAGAATGCGCACGGCAATGCGCGAATGGCCGTTGTAGAAGCCGCGGCCAATCCACTCCCCGTCCACGCCGACCACATCGACGATGGTGCCGGGCTTGGGCTTGGCGGCGGGCTTTTCCACCAACTTCTGGAAGATCCACGGGTGGCTGGAGCGCCAGGCATTCTTGAGACGGACGACGGGGACTGGACTATTCATCGGCCCATTGTATCCGGCTGGATTGACGTGCCTGCGGCGGGCACGCAGAATCGGGCCAGATAAGGGAGTAGCTCCCAGCGTTGTCGCCGTCATGACCAGCCCGCCATGTGCAGCGCTCCGGTGCAACGGCAACCGGCCCAGCCGGTTGCGAACAAGACCTTCGCCGTACAGGCGAAGGTCCGTCACCCGGAATCCACGATTGCCGTGTCACAAGGCCTCAGCCCGCCGGCTGTCCAGGCCGCTTTCGCTTGTTCGGGATTCTTATGCAAACCATTGGCAATGTCTGGTTATGGGGTGGCTTCGCGGTGGTGGTGATCGCCGCGCTGCTGGTCGATCTGGTGCTGATGCGCCACGGCGGCGCCCACAAGGTCACTTTCAGGGAAGCCACTTGGTGGAGCATCGGTTGGGTGCTGCTGGCATTGGCCTTCAATGCCGCGCTGTGGTGGTACCTGCAGGGCGGCGTGGGCGACGCCAAGGCCGATCAGATCGGGCTGCAGTTCCTCACCGGCTACCTGGTGGAAAAATCCCTGGCGGTCGACAACATCTTCGTGTTCCTGATGGTGATGACGTATTTCGGCGTGCCCGAAGAACAGCGCCAGCGCGTGCTGATCATCGGTGTGCTGGGTGCCATCGTGCTGCGCGCGATCATGATCTTTGCCGGCTCGATGCTGCTGGCCAAGTTCCATTGGCTGCTCTACGTGTTCGGCGCGTTCCTGCTGCTGACCGGCATCAAGATGTGGTTCTCCGCCGGCAAGGAGCCAGATCTGGAGCGCAACCCGGTACTGCGCTGGATGCGCAGCCACCTGCGTCTGAGCCCGCAGTACTACGGCAACCTGCTCAGCGTGATCAAGGACGGCAAGCGCTGGTTCACGCCGCTGTTCGTGGTGCTGATCCTGATCGCCGTGATCGATGTGATCTTCGCGGTGGACAGCATCCCGGCCATCTTCGCGATCACCACCGACCCGTTCATCGTGCTCACCTCCAACGTGTTCGCGGTGCTGGGCCTGCGCGCGATGTTCTTCCTGCTGGCCGGCATGGCCGACCGTTTTCACCTGCTGCCGTATGGCCTGGCGGTGATCCTGGTGTTCATCGGCACCAAGATGATGATCATCGATCTGTACAAGATTCCGGTGCTGGTGTCGCTGGGCGTGGTGGTGACGATCCTGGTCGCCACCATCGTGCTGAGCCTGCTGCGGCCGCCCAAGCCTGCCGGGCACTGACGGGCCGCGATTGGGCAGTCGGGATTCGGGATTGGTGGTTGGTTGCGGCGGGTAGATGGCGGGGCTTGCCGCGATGTGCGGAGGACACAGAGGGCTGACGGCTGTCTTCTGTGGCAGCCGTGGGCGCCTTTTTTGCCTTGCATGGTCATTGCCGGCTGCGGCCGCTCCGCCCACTTCTGCGGAGCATTTGGCGATCGCGTGGCGGCTCGGTTTTAGAGGGTGGCCACTGACGCGGGCAGTGGCACGCGTCGCTATCTGCACGGTGCGGCGCAGGTGATTGCGCCGCTGATCAATGCAGTATCCCGCCGCCGGATCCGGTTATCCCCCGCGCACGGGGCTTGCAAAGGCAAAACCACGCCGCCATCCGTGAATGCATGACAACGCACTCTATCTCCCCCGATACCGCCACGCAGAACCGCCTGGATCGTTCCCGGGTGCTGCGTGCCTTCAACGTCAGCCTGGCCGCCGTGTTGCTGCTGGTCGCGGTGTTCACCGCCCAGGGCATGTTCGACTGGCGCGCCTGGGCGGTGGCGCCGCTGCAGACAGACGGCCTGATCGGCATCCTCACCGCACCGCTGCTGCATGGCTCGCTTGCGCATCTGGGCGCCAACGCCACCGCGTTGTTGATCCTGGGCACGCTGGCCGGCAGCGTCTATCCGCGTGCCACGGTCATGGCGCTGCCGCTGTTGTGGCTGGGCTCGGGCCTGGGCGCGTGGCTGCTGGGTGAGCCCGGCAGCCGGCATCTGGGCGCCAGCGGCGTCACCCACGGCTTGATGTTTCTGGTGTTCGTGCTCGGCCTGCTACGTCGCGACCGACCCGCGATCGCCACCAGCATGATCGCCTTCCTGTTCTACGGCGGCATGCTGATGACCATCCTGCCGCACGAAGCCGGGGTGTCCTGGCAATCGCATTTGGGCGGTGCGGTGGCCGGCCTGATCGCGGCCCTGCTACTGCGCCTGCGCGACCCGCAACAGGCCAAGCCGCGCTACAGCTGGGAAGACACGGACGAAGACGCGGCCTGGGACGTGAACAATCCCGAGCACGCGATGCTGGAACCGCCGCCGCCGCGCCAGGTGCCCGTGCTGTGGCAGCACCAGGACGATGGCTCGCAGAGCGTGGTGCTGCATTTCCCGCCGCGCGAACGGCCGCCAGGTGCCTGAAGACTTTTTTCAGGCGACCGCCGAACCAATCGACGGCGTTGCTCTGCCTTGCGTAGGAGCGTGCCTGCGCGCGATGGGGGCTGTACCGATAGCGCCCGTCGCGCTCTGGCGCGCTCCTACAGATGCTGATTACCGCGAGGTGTGCCCGCTCAATGCGCGCCGCGCCAGACCAGGGTCGTCGGCAAAGAACGCATCGATGCCGGCGTCCAGATACGCCTTCAACTCGACCAACGCACCCGCGTCGTTGCGCTCGGTCATCGGGCCGCCGCTGCGGTTGTTGGCGGACAGAAAATAATTTTCCGGACGGAAGGTATACGGCTGCACCTGCAGCCCGGCCGCATGTGCGTCGCGCACCAGGCTGGTGGGCGTGCCCAGGCGTTGCTGCGCATCCAGCGGGATGATGCTGCGGATGTCGGGGCCGATCGCATCGGCATAGGTTGCAACCTGCTTCAGACCGTCCGGCGTGATCATCTGCCCGTAGGTCTTCGGTGCATCGCCCGTACCGGCATCGGGCAGCGCCATCTGCGCGCCACCGAGCAATTGCAGCAGGCCGATGTTGCTGCTGCGCCCGATCGTGCCGCGCAGATAGCGCAGGTTGTTGGTCTCGAACGATTGGATGATCACCGGCGCAGTCTGCGTGTAGGCATGCGCATGCAGGGTGGCCAACACCTTGTCTTCCATCGGCAGACCCAGCGCCTTGAAATAGCTCGGGTGCTTGATCTCCGGAATCAGCCCGATGGTGCGGCCGGTCGCTGCCGATTCTGCGCCGACGAAATCGATGATTTCATCGAAGGTGACGATCTGAAACTGCCCATCCCAGCGCGTGCCGCGCAACTGCGGCAAGCGCTCGCGCGCACGTAGCGTCTTCAACTCGGCCAAGCTGAAATCTTCGGTAAACCAGCCTTCCATCGCCTGACCGTCGATGGTCTTGCGCGTCTTGCGCGCAGCGAACTCCGGGTGGCTGGCCACATCGGTGGTGCCGCCGATCTCGTTCTCATGCCGTGCGATAAGCACGCCGTCTTTGGTCGACACCAGATCCGGCTCGACGAAATCGGCGCCATCGACAACGGCTTTAGCGTACGAGGCCAAGGTGTGTTCCGGGCGCAACGCACTGGCACCACGGTGCGCAAAGATCTGCACCGTCCTGGCCAGCGGTGCTTCGGCAACTGCAGCGCCGCTCATGCCAACCATCATCGCTCCCACCAACCAGATACGACCGAACTGCATCATGCATCTCTCCAACGAAAAACAGTTTCCGAATCGACACATCACCGCCAGGCGAGTCTGGTCGATAGGCGGCGGGGGAGCTACGACTGTACATCCCGCTTCCGCTGCATCGTCCGCACCCGCCGGAAAATCACGCGCGACGTTTGGTTAGCCAGCTTAAACCTGTCTACGTCGATCGAAACCGGAAATCGGTCAGCAACCGCAAGAACGGCTCTTACGATTCCCGATTCCCGTCCTCAGAACTTCGCATCCAGCGTCAAAAACACCTGACGCGGTGCACTGGCATGGAACGCCAGCTGACGCCCGTTCGGGTCGGTGTTGGCGAACGCGGTGAGGTTGGAGGCGTAACGCTTGTCGGTGAGGTTGGTGACGTTAAGCGAGAGCTTGAGCGCCTGCAGCACGCCGACCTGGCCGAATGCATACCCGGCGCCGGCATCGAACGAGGTGTAGCCGCCCACGCCCTGATCGTTGGTGTAGGTGTAATAGCGCTGGCCGGTGTACTTGCCGCGCAGGTTGACGTTCCAGTTTTCGTAGTTGAAGGCGATTTCGCTGGCAAACATGCGCTTGGGCGTATCCACCGTGTACTTGCCGGCGGTAGGGATGGTCACGCCGTTCTGCACGTAAGTTGTCGTCATAGGTCGAACGGTTGATCGACGCCGAGTTGTACCACTGCAGGTCGCTGGTCGGCTTCCAGATCACCGTCAGTTCGCCGCCGCGGCTGCTCACCGAGCCGACGTTGAAGAAACGCGTGGTGCACGCCGGCGTGGTGCCCTGCTGGATGCTGGCACACGGGTTGAGCGAGAGCAGGCGGTTATCGAAGGTGACGTCGTAACCGACCAGCGAGGCTTCGAAGCGGTCGCGGACAAAGCGATAGCCTGCTTCCAGCGTGCGCGATTTTTCCGGCTCCAATGCGCCGACGCTGGCATCGAACGATGCCTCGGTCACCAGCAACGGACCACCGGCGCCGGCACCCTGGAATGCGGCGATATTTTCCGCATACGAGACGAACACTTCCTGGCCTTCGGCGAGGCGATAACCCAAGCCGATCTGCGGCAACACTGATTCGCTGGCCGTGAGCAAGCCGGTTGCCACCGGCGCTTTCACTGCCACGCCCGGCGTTTTGCGCGCGGTCATTTCGGTGCTCGGGCTCTTGATGCCCACGTCCAGGCTCAGGCGCTCATCGAGGAACTTGAAGTTGCCCTGCACATAGAACTGGCGCGTGGTGATGACGTCGTTCTGCGAAAACAAGCGACGGTTGGGGTTCTGCAGGAACGTGTCGTCGCTGACCGGGCCGGTAATCCAGTAGAAGTTGCGTTCCAGATCATGGTGATTGCGCTCGTACCACAGGCCGGCTTCCAGATGATGCGGGCCAAGGTCCCAACCGAGCGAGGCGATGCCGCCGGTACGGTTGATCCAGTCATTGGTGCTGCGGATGGAAATCGGCAATGCCTGTGGCGTGCCCGAATTGGACGCCTGTCCCGGCGACCACCAGTGGCCCTGGCCCTTGTTTTCATGGTGATAGACCTGCGTGTGCAGGCTGATCGCATCGTTAGGCTGGAAGTCGCCGGCCATATAGAACAGGTCGTCGTCGCGCAACGCGCGGCTCTGGTAATACGCATCTTCGATGTTATCGACCCCGCCGCTAAAACCGCAGCGCGCCGCATTACGCGTGGCTGGCGCGCAATATGCAGCCGCCAATGCGCGGTTCCAGTCCGGCGCGTACAGATTCCAGTCCCAACCCAGGCCACGCGCCATGCCGCTCTTGGACAGATAGTCCGCCTGCGAGGTGCGCGAGGTGTCGGCGAATGTGGTCAGCTTGCCGCCGTCGAACTTGGTACATACCCTTGGCGTTGAACTGCCGCGTGGTGGTCGGCGATTCCGGCCGCGCCCACATGTCGGCTTCGGCGTTGATGCCAGACAGATACGCCGAAAACCCGTTGTAATCGCCGGTATCCACGCGCAGGAAGGTGCGCCGATTGGCATCGGAGCCCACCGTCTGCGACACCTCCCCGCCGAACACGCTGGACGGATCGGTCGAGTAATACTGGATGGTGCCACCCAGGTTGCTGGTGGAGGCAGTACCGAGCGCACCGATGCCCGAAGCCAGCTACACACCGCCGAAGTTTTCCGCAATCAATGCGCGGCTGATGTTGAGACCGTTGTAATTGCCATAGGCGTTGTCGCCCAGCGGCAGGCCGTCGAGCGTATAGCCCAGGCGCGTACCGTTGAAGCCGCGCAGGCTGATCGTCTGCGACTCTTCGTTGGCACCGAACGCGTCGTTGGATTGCACGTTCACGCCCGGCATGCGGTTGAGCAGCTTCTGGATGCTGGTGCCCGGCGGCAACACCGGAACGTCCTGCTGGGTGATGCGCTGCACCTGGCGCGTTTCGCCCTTGCCGATCGCCGACACCGTATCGAGCTGCTGCACGCTCGTACCGGTATCGGCAGACACGTCGAGGTCGGCAGCGTAGGCGGCAGGCGCGAGCACGAGCGCAGCAAGAACGGCGGCACTGAAGTGATGGATCTTGAGAATGAGCGGTGCTGGGGACGGGTCAACAGATGGCGGCAAGCGTGCGACAGTCGTCTTGCGTCGATGCTGCCGAAACATGACAATGCGACGACGACCTTTCGCATCCCTCGCCGTTAGTGCGTTGCACTGGCATGCAGCTGTCATCTCTGCGTCGTAATATTGCGAGGTCTTCCATTCGTGTTGGTCGAGGGTGTGCCCATGTCGCAGCGCAGCGCAGGTCGTTCTCGCAGAACACTGACGGGCATCGCCATCGCCGCCTTGCTGGTCGGCAGCGGCCTTGCCGGCGCGCGACAAGGCGCGGCGCCAGCCGGCTCGGTGATCGCAACCGACGCGCATGGATACCTGGAAAAGAGCGAACTGCCCGACAGCCTGCAGCTGGTGCCGCCGCCACCACAGGATGACAGCGCCGCGCTCGCCAACGACGAGACGGTTTCCAAGGCCATGCTCGCCCTGCGCGGCACGCCGCGCTGGGAGCTGGCCGCGCAGGACGCAGTGCTGCGCTTTCCGGCCGCAGCCACGCATTTCAGCTGCGCGCTCGGCATACAGATCGACCAGACCAGCACCCCGCATCTGGTGCGCGTGCTCGAACGCAGCATGCGCGATGCCAGTACCGCCACCAGTGCCGCCAAGGCGCGCTATCAGCGTCCACGCCCGTTCATGCGCAATGCGCAGCCGATGTGCACCCCGGACGATGACGCCGCCCTGCGCAAGAACGGCTCTTACCCTTCCGGCCACACCGCCATCGGCTGGACCTGGGGCCTGATCCTGTCGGAAATCGCACCCGCCCACCGCGATGCCCTGCTCGCCCGCGGCCGTGCCTTCGGCGATAGCCGCCTGGTCTGCAACGTGCACTGGCAGAGCGATGTCATCCAAGGCCGCATGGTGGGCGCCGCCGCCGTCGCCGCCTTGCACGGCAACCCCGCATTCGAAAAAGACCTGGCCGCCGCACGCCGCGAGATCGAGAAAGCGCAGGCGAAGCAGCCGACGGCAGCGGCAGCGGCGGCGTGTAATGCGGAACGCGAAGCGCTGAAGACGGTGTTGCCTGGTGTGATGTAACTCGGAAGAGTCAAGCGGCGGGTGCGCACTCAGACGCCAAGCACCAGATGCCGCCAGCAGCGCTAACTACGCAGGTGGTGTGCTAAGCGAATACGCACTTGTGGCACGGGCTGACTCCGACAACCTCAGCGTGTAGCAATACGCTGAGCACGACCGCATCACTTGCCGATACAGAAACTCGAAAAGATCTTGCCGAGCAAGTCATCGGCGCTGATCTTCCCGGTGATCTCGCCGAGCGCTTCATGCGCCAGGCGCAGTTCTTCGGCGGCCAGTTCGAGTTGTTCGAAGCCCAGTTCCAAATCGGCGGCGTCCACGTGTCGTTCGGCGCGACGCAGCGCCTCCACGTGCCGCGTGCGGGCAGAGAACTCGCCATCGACGCTTTCCACGCCATCGCCGAGCGCAAGCTCGCGCAGGCGGATGTGCAGTTGCTCAAGTCCTTGACCGGTCACCGCCGAGACGGCAATCGCATTGACGTCGAGTGGCGCGGCATCGCTGAGCAGATCGCATTTGTTATGGATCCACAGCTGACGCGGTACTGCATCGATGGCATCGCCGATCGCCGCGCGTGCCGCCTGCGGATCGCGTGCATCCAGCACCACCAAGGCCAGATCGGCGCGCTCCAGTTCGGCGCGGGCGCGACGCATGCCTTCGCGTTCGATCGCATCGCCACCATCGCGCAGGCCCGCGGTATCGACCAGGGTCAACTCGAAGCCGTCGAGCTGGATGGCTTCGTGCAAGGTGTCGCGGGTGGTGCCGGCGACATCGGTGACGATCGCGCGCTCGCTACCGGCCAGTGCATTGAGCAACGAACTTTTGCCGGCGTTGGGCGGGCCGATCAACACCGCATGCAGGCCGTCGCGCAACGTGCGTCCGCGTTCGGCATCGCGCAGCAACTGGGCGAGCAGGGTGCGCGCCTGGGTCAAGCCGTCGCGTACCTGGTTGCCGCCCAAGGTGTCGAGCGGCTCGTCGGCAAAGTCGATGGCCGCTTCGACATGGATGCGCAGACGGGTCAGGGTGTGGGCCACTGCATCGACACGTCGCGAAAACACGCCATCCAGTGCGCGCCGCGCGGCGCGTGCCGCCCGCAGGTCGCCGGCTGCGATCACGTCGGCGATCGCTTCGGCCTGCGCAAGATCGAGTTTGCCGTTGAGGAACGCACGCTCACTGAACTCACCGGCGCGTGCCTGACGTGCACCCAATTCGATGCAACGGGCAACCAGTTGCCGCAACAGTACCGGGCTGCCATGGCCTTGCAACTCGACAACATCTTCGCCGGTAAAACTGTGCGGCGCGTTGAACCACAGCGCAATGCCATCATCGATCACCGCGCCCTGCGCATCGCGGAAACGCGCGTAGTGCGCATGCCGCGGCTGCAGACGCGCAACACCTAATTGCACTGCAATCTGCCGCGACTGCGGCCCGGACAGGCGCACGATGCCCACGCCACCGGTTCCGGCAGCACTGGCGATGGCAACGATGGTGGAGGTGGAAGACGACATGGGCACTGCTCTGACGTGGGTTGAAAGGGAAATGTCTATGGAATCCACTGCACGATCGCCAGCGGCCTATTACCTGTGCGCGGGTCCTTCCGGCTCATCCATCCGTGCCGACAAGGTCGCGCCCTGCTGGCGACTCCGCGCAACATCGTGTCGGCCGGCTTGCGTCACAGCGATTGCAGCTGCGCACGCGCCTGCGCCGCACCGCTGACTTGCGGCTGTAACTCCAGATACGTCGAATAGGCCTTGCGTGCCTTCTCGCGATCACCGCCCTCTGCATACGCATCGCCCAGATTGAGATAGGCCACCGCACGCGACGGATCGATCTTCAAGGTAGTTTCCAGCCGGCGCGCCGATTCGGCGGAGCGCCCCTGGCGGAAATACACAAAACCAAGGTTATTGGCCGCCAGTGCAAAATCCGCACGCAGCTTGAGCGCTTCGGCAAATTGCTCGGCTGCGTCGGCGTAGCGCTTTTCCTTGTACAACTGCAAGCCGCGTTCGTTGGCCAATTGCGCGCGTTGGCGGTCGCTGCTGTTCACTGCGGTGGGCACCACCAGCGTGGCTTCGCCACCTTGCAGGGTTTTCACCGTGACCGGCGCTGCCGTCGCTGCCGCACCGGCTGTGGCCGGCGCAGGGCGCGCGGCATCCACGCGTCCGTTGAGCGCAATCGCATCGGCAGACAGCTGTGCGGTCTCTGCAGTGAGAAACTCTTCGCCGCTGGGAACCTGGAACACGAATTCACCGCCTTGCGAACCCGGCAGGCTGCCGAATGCCGGTGTCTGCGCCGAGACGACCGGCACCGCAGGCGCCACATATGCAGCCAGTTCGGTTCCGGTGATCAAGCCATCGCCATTGAGATCCCCCTTGCCGGCCAATGCCTGCAACAACACCCAGGTGAACACCGAATGCCCATTGGGCCCGCTATCGGCCACCTGTTGATCGGCACCGCCGGCGGTCAGCATCTGGCGTGCAATCCGCCGCGCGTTCTCGCGCAGATACGCGCTGGACGTTGGCCCACCACGCGTCAATCCCAGCCCGCTGTAGCATGCATCCATCACGAACAAGACGTGCTTGGCCTGCAGGCTTTCGGCGATGTTCTGCAAATCGCTCATTGCGATCGCATCGTTGGCCAGATGCTCCGGGTCCGAGTCGACCGGAACGATGTAACCAAGATCGCGCCCGGAGGCGAGCCGGCGCGTGGCGCCGTGCCCGGCGAAGAACACGAACACGCGATCGTTGGTCTGCATGCGGCCTTCGCCGAGACGGTCGTGAAATGCGGCGAGGATGTTGTTGCGTGTCGCCTCACCGTTCTTGAGCACGATCACCTGCGACGACGGAAATCCCAGCGGTCCGGTCAAGGTGCTGGCAATCGCCTGCGCATCGTTGGCCGCGTATTCCAGCTTGGGCCAATGTGCGTAATCGTCGATACCGATCACGATCGCCCATGATTGGGCATAGCCGGTGGTCACCGTGGCATCGGCCACCGCGCTGGGTGCGCGCGCCACCGAAAAGTCGCGACCATTCCAGTCGGCGAACTGGTAACCATCGGCGATGAGGCGATCAAGAATTTGCGGCAGCGCTTTCACCGCGCGGTCGTGAATATCATGGAACAGCACAATGCCGCGCTGCGCCTTGTTCACTTGGTCGAGCACGCGTTGCACGATGGATTCCGGCACCGGGTCGGCCCAGTCCAGCGAGTCGATATTCCACATGATGGACTTCAGGCCGGCCTCGCCCAGCAGCTGCAAGCCTTCCGCAGTGCGCGCGCCATACGGAAACGGGAACAACGGCGCGCGCTTGTCGTCCACCGCACGCAGCAAGGTGTCGGTATCCAGTACCTGGCTGCGCTGCGCTGCGCCGGTGGTTTTGGACAACTGCGCGTGGGTCAGGCTGTGGTTTCCAACTGCATACCCCTCTTCCATCAGCGTGCGGCTGATCTTGGACAGCGGCGCGAGTTTGGGTTTGCCGGCGGCATCCGGGCTACCCAGATTGCGCCCTACTTCGAAGAACACCCCGGGCACGTCGTAGCGTTTGAGGATCGCCACGATCTCTTCGGTATAGGCCTTGTGCGGACCATCGTCGAAGGTCAGCACCACTGTTTTGGGTGGCAGGTCGCGGCCGAACACTTCGCTGTCGCTGTCGCGTGCCGAGAACGGATACGGCTCCACCACGCCATGGTCACGCAGGATCTTCTCGCGCGTGTACAGCGTGCGCAGATGCGCCACGTAGTCGTCCCACTTCTCGCGCTTGGGCACGATGGCGCGGCTGCGGTCGAAGCGACTGAAGATCTGCGTCAGCTCCTTGGTGTAGCTGCGCTCGATTTCGTCCAGCGCCTCCAGATCCTCGCCGATGCGCTGATGCAGTTTCACCGCTGGCAAAGCAGAGTCGCGACCGATGCGCGCATGCAGATCGCGCAATACCTCGCCAACGGCGAGGCGGTCGGCATCGGAGAGATCCGGCGCCGATTCCACCTCGTCCAGCACCGCAGCAATCGTCGCGAACCGGTTCGCGTGCTTGGATGTCAGCACTGTTTCGAACGATGCAGCGATGCGTTCGCGCTGCTCGAGATTTTCATGGAACAGCTGCTGCCCCACGCTGCTGGACATGGCGCGATCGCGTGGGGTCTGCTTGTCCTCATCGGCCAGCAGCACGATGATGCGGCGGTGCCGGTCCAGCTGTTCGCGCAGTTGCGCGATCAATGCCTGCGCAGCGTCGGCGCTCTTGTCGGCCTGCGTTCCTGCGGTCGTTGCAGCAGAGGATTTCGCGGCGTAGGCCGCATCGCTCGCGCCCTGCTTCCCACAGCCGGCCAGCGCCAGCACTCCCACGCAACTTGCGCACATCAGCAGGCGATGCAACGGCGATGTGGTCACGACGGCGTCCTTGGCGAAAGAGACAACAGATGCGGGCTGACATGCAGAAAGCCCGCCTTGCGGCGGGCCTTCTTCAACTTACTTGGCGTTGGCCCGGATGATCTTGCTCGGCTTCTCGCCGTGCTGGCGGATCATCCACCACTGGATAAGCAGATTCAAACCGCCGTTGACCACCCAGTACAGCACCAGACCGGACGGCACGAAGGCCATCATGGCGCCGAACACCAGCGGCATGAACTGCATCATCTTGGCCTGCATCGGGTCTATGCCCGGGGTCGGGGTCAGCTTCTGCGTCGCCCACATGATCGCGATGTTGAGCGCCGGGAGGATGAAGTGCGGGTCGCGCGCGGTCAGGTCCTGGATCCAGCCCAGCCACGGCGCCTGACGCAGTTCCACCGACTCCACCAGCACCCAGTACAGCGCGAAGAAGATCGGCATCTGGATCAGCAGCGGCAGGCAGCCGCCCATCGGGTTGATCTTTTCCTTCTTGAACAGCTCCATCGTGGCCTGCTGGTACTTGACGCGATCGTCGCCGTAGCGCTCCTTGAGTTGCGCCAGGCGCGGCTGGAACTTGCGCATCTTGGCACTGGACTTGTACTGCGCAGACGACAGCGGATACAGCACCAACCGCAGCAACACCACCAGGCCGACGATCGCCCAGCCCCAGTTGTGCAGGAAGCTGTGCAGATGGCTCAGCACCCAGAACAGGCCCTGGCCGATGATGGCCATGATCGAGAAGCGGCTGTAATCGATCACGCGGTCCAGCCCCTTCACGTCTTCCTTGGCGATCAGACTGACCAGCTTCGGACCCACCCACAGGCGCGCTTCGGTGGTCGCGGTCTGGCCCGGCGCCACGGTGAAAGCCGGGCCGCGCAACTCGGCCACGTCGCGTGGGCCGTCCTTGTTCAACACATACAGCGAGGCTTGGTCGTTCTGCGGAATCCACGCGGTGAAGAAGTGGTGCTGCAACAGCGCTATCCAGCCGCCGGTGATCTGGCGATTGAGGCCGCCGTCGTCCATGTAGTCCTTGAACGCACGACGCTCGTAGCCTGCCTGCGGGCTGTACCAGGTCGCCCCGTTGAAGCTGAAGGAATCCGGATTGGTCATGCCGCGGCTGAGGATGGTCGGCACCCGACTCAGCTTGCGGAACACATAACCGTTCCACGGCGCGGCGCTCTTGTTGATCACTTCATCCTTGATCGAGATCGCATAGCGACCACGTTCCAGGGTAAAGGTGCGACGGATCGACACGCCGTTGGGGCCATTCCACACGAACGGCACCACCAGCGTGTTCTGGCCCTTGGCGAGTTCGAACGTCGTGCCAGGCTGTTCTGCGCGAAAGCCGCCGACGCCCGGCACCGGCGAATGCTCACTGGCCCAGCCACTGGTGGCGTTGTACGGGTGCGCCGCGTCTTCCGTCAGCAGGCTGACCGGCGCGGTGCCGTCCTTGGTCTGCGGGAACTGCAGCAGCTCGGCGTCGAGCACGCTGCGGCCATCCAGCTTCAGGCGCAGCACGTCCGAGGTCAGGGTGACCACCGGTGCAGTGCCGGCAGCAGCCGGTGTCGCGGTGGTGGTGCTGGTTGCCGGAACCTTACCCGGCGCACCAGCCTGCGGAATCGCCTGAGCTGCGGGCACATTCGCCGCGCTTGGCGTTGCCGCATCCAGATCACGTGCCGCCGGCACCGATTGCGTCGCAGCCGCCACGGGCGCATTGGCAGCCGCTTTTTCTTTGCCCCACTCCATCCACAGCAGCGCCGCGACCATCAGCCAGGCAAAAATCAGGAAAACACGGGTCTGGTTCATCGGGCAGCAACTCGCTCAGTCGGAACTACAGGTCCGGCTCTGTCGGGGAAAGGGAGGATGGGTGCATCGTCCTGGCGGGCGGCATTGTGCCGGGCGCAGCAGGTAGGGGCAATGCGCCGGCACGGCGCAGCAGACGCAGGAAGGCGTCGCGGATCTGCGGATTGGTCGCTTTTGCAGCTGCCGAGCGCGCCACGATGACGTAATCGCCACCGGGCAACTCAGGCAAGAGATGTCGCATGGCATCGCGCAACACACGTTTGATGCGGTTACGTCCGACCGCACGCGTATCGACCTTGCGCGACACCGCCATGCCCAGGCGCGGCGGGGTATCGCCAGTGCGCCAGTGCAGACTCAATAGCGGATCCGAGGTGCGGCGTGCGTTGTCGAAAACGACCGTATATTGCGCACGCGTACGAACCCGCGCAGAGCGAGGAAATCGCCTGCACGGGTTCGATGCGTTCACGGTAAGGACTGCCTTGGCCGCAGGGAGCGGCGCGGCAGTCAAGCGCTCAGGCGCTTGCGGCCCTTGGCGCGGCGGCGAGCCAGGATCTTGCGGCCGTCGGCGGTTGCCATACGTGCGCGGAAGCCATGGTCGCGTGCTCGCTTGAGGTTGCTGGGTTGGAACGTACGCTTGGTGGCCATGGGGCCCTCTGCATGAATGGAGACGAATATAACCGGTAATTCTATAGGTCCGCTACAGCCCTGGTCAACAACCCGCGCGCATCGCCGCAGCTGACGCTGACCGCCGCCTGTGGATGGACCTGTGAATAACTCTGGGAAAACCGTGTCCCCGGTGCTAGTCTGGCCCATCCTCTTTTCACTACCGGGCTGCGTGCACGGCGCCTTTCTGCGCGCCGCAGCCAGCAACAGATGATCATACTTTGATGGATGCTTGGCCCCGCTGTCTGGAACGTCTCGAAGCTGAATTCCCGCCCGAAGATGTCCACACCTGGTTGAAACCCCTGCAAGCCGAAGACCGCGGCGACAGCATCGTGCTGTACGCCCCGAATGCCTTCATTGTCGACCAGGTCCGCGAACGCTACCTGCCGCGCATCCGCGAGTTGCTGGCGTATTTTGCCGGCAATGGCGAAGTGGCGCTGGCCGTGGGGTCGCGTCCACGTGCGCCCGAGCCGGCTCCGGCACCCGTCGCGGCGACCATTGCGCCGCAGGCTGCGCCGATCGCGCCGTTCGCCGGCAACCTGGATTCGCATTACACCTTCGCCAACTTCGTGGAAGGCCGCAGCAACCAGCTGGGTCTGGCCGCCGCGATCCAGGCCGCGCAGAAGCCCGGCGACCGGGCGCACAACCCGTTGCTGTTGTACGGCAGCACCGGCCTGGGCAAGACCCACCTGATGTTCGCGGCGGGCAATGCACTGCGGCAAGCCAAACCGGCTGCCAAGGTGATGTACCTGCGTTCGGAACAGTTCTTCAGCGCGATGATCCGGGCGCTGCAGGACAAGGCGATGGATCAGTTCAAGCGCCAGTTCCAGCAGATTGATGCGTTGCTGATCGACGACATCCAGTTCTTCGCGGGCAAGGACCGTACGCAGGAAGAGTTCTTCCACACCTTCAACGCGCTGTTCGATGGCCGCCAGCAGATCATCCTGACCTGCGACCGCTACCCGCGCGAAGTGGAGGGCCTGGAGCCGCGGTTGAAGTCGCGCTTGGCCTGGGGCTTGTCGGTCGCGATCGATCCGCCGGATTTCGAAACCCGTGCAGCCATCGTGCTGGCCAAGGCACGCGAGCGTGGCGCCGAGATTCCCGACGACGTGGCATTTCTGATCGCCAAGAAGATGCGCTCCAACGTGCGCGACCTGGAAGGCGCGCTCAACACGCTGGTGGCGCGCGCCAACTTCACCGGGCGCTCGATCACGGTGGAATTCGCCCAGGAGACGCTGCGCGACCTGTTGCGCGCGCAGCAACAGGCCATCGGCATCCCCAACATCCAGAAAACAGTAGCCGACTACTACGGCCTGCAGATGAAGGATTTGCTCTCCAAGCGCCGCACGCGTTCGCTGGCACGTCCGCGCCAGGTGGCGATGGCGCTGGCCAAGGAGCTCACCGAACACAGCCTGCCGGAAATCGGCGATGCCTTCGCCGGCCGCGACCACACCACCGTGCTGCATGCCTGCCGGCAGATCCGCACGCTGATGGAGGCAGACGGCAAGCTGCGCGAGGACTGGGAAAAGCTGATTCGCAAGCTCAGCGAGTAGGCCTCGGACCCCAATCGTGTCCGCGCTGGAGAAAAGCGTGGAAACGTTGGGGTCAAATGCGGGAGAATCTGTGGATAACGTTGCGTGGCGGTTCGATGGAAAAACTATCCACAGGTTTTGCCACCAGATCAGGCACACTAGTCCCAAGCGTTTCAGGCGCTGAAATGTGTTTGGAAACAAACAGTTATGGCGGTTATCCGCTGAAAACGGCCCTACCATCACCACCAAGCTTTTGATTTATTCCATAATCTTTTAAAGCATAGGGGCACGGAACCACATGCGTTTTACACTGCAGCGCGAAGCCTTCCTCAAACCGTTGGCCCAAGTGGTCAATGTGGTCGAACGCCGTCAAACCCTGCCTGTTCTGGCCAACTTGCTGGTGCAGGTCAAGGACGGACAGGTCTCGTTGACCGGCACGGATCTGGAAGTCGAAATGATCGCGCGCACGATGGCGGAGGACGTGCAAGACGGCGAAACCACCATTCCCGCCCGCAAGCTATTCGACATCCTGCGCGCCCTGCCGGACGGCAGCCGGGTCACCATTTCGCAGACCGGTGACAAGGTGACAGTTCAGGCCGGGCGTAGCCGTTTCACGCTGGCGACGCTGCCTGCGAACGACTTCCCGTCCGTGGACGAAGTCGAGGCGACCGAGCGCGTGGTGGTGCCCGAGGCCGGGCTCAAAGAGCTGATCGAACGCACGGCGTTTGCGATGGCACAGCAGGATGTTCGCTACTACCTCAACGGCCTGCTGTTCGACCTGCGCGACGGTTTGCTGCGCTGCGTGGCCACCGACGGCCACCGTTTGGCGCTATGCGAGATGGAGCTTGAGAATGCTGGCGGCGCCAAGCGTCAGATCATCGTGCCGCGTAAGGGCGTGACCGAGCTGCTGCGTTTGCTGGAAGGCGCAGACCGTGAGGTCGAATTGGAAGTCGGCCGTAGCCATATCCGCGTCAAGCGTGGCGATGTAACCTTCACTTCCAAGCTGATCGACGGCCGCTTCCCGGACTACGAGGCAGTGATTCCGATTGGCGCCGATCGCGAGGTCAAGGTTGATCGTGAGGCGCTGCGTGCGTCGCTTCAGCGCGCGGCCATCCTGTCGAACGAAAAGTACCGTGGCGTGCGCGTGGAAGTATCGCCAGGCCAATTGAAGATCAGTGCGCACAACCCAGAGCAAGAAGAAGCGCAGGAAGAGATTGAGGCCGACACCAAGGTCGACGACCTGGCGATTGGCTTCAACGTCAACTATCTGCTCGATGCGTTGTCGGCATTGCGCGATGAGCACGTGGTCATCCAGCTGCGAGACGCGAATTCGTCCGCGCTGGTGCGCGAGGCCAGCAGTGAGAAGTCCCGTCATGTGGTGATGCCGCTGCGTCTCTGACGCTTTGTTCCACGTGGAACACGAGAAGCCCGGCGAACGCCGGGCTTTTTATTGGTTGTTGAACCGCTTGCTGTGTCTGTTTGGGTAACCCTGCTAGCTGCGATCGCACAACGCGAGGAAGTCGGCGCGCTGGGGGCAGCGGTTCTAGCTGAAGCGGCAAGCCCGTTGCTCAGGCGTTGGAACGGCATCTTCAGCGCGATATTTCAGGTTACTCAGCGGCTGACGCCGCTGGTGTCGCTTTTGACCCACTGCGCCAGGCGGGCTCTCACACATATACCGACGGGGGCTCCGGATTGGCAGCCCCTTATCCGATGACGGCAAGCCGAGTTTTTGGGAATCGACCTGCTGGATAGACCCCGCGCGCGACCGGTGTCGTGGACGCGTTCTGCGCGGAACTCGGGGGGATCCTGAATACGTATCGGTTTATCGGCGGGCCTGTGCAGGTCCCGACAGAGAGGTGAATCCAGAGGCTGACACCTGGGCCGACTCAAGTTCCAAGTGCAACACTTTTCTCGACTGCAGACCCGCGTTTTCTGTCAAAACACTGGCTCACGTAACTTTTGCACAATCAATGGCCTGCCGGGCTGTCCGTCCATACGTTGCGCTAACAGCAGGTCTCTCGAGGTGTTGCACTTGACTCTTGAGACCGCCCTGGTTTTAACGCACAGGCAACCTCACCGGCTCACGCGTGGTCGGCTGAGATGGCGAGTTCATGCGGACCCTCTCGAACGACAAAGCGCTACTTCTTTCCTGAGCGCCTCGCTTTGGCATTTATGAGACCAAGTCACTTTTGTTGATTCCGGTTGAATCATCACTTGAGCCCTGAAACTGAACGGTTTTAGTTGAAAGGCAGAGCAAGACCAATTGCCATTACGCCTAGCTGAAAGGTTTGCAGACATCTGATTGGCTTTTCTGAGCCTGTTTCCGACTTATGCACATCACGCGTTGCTTTTAAAACTACAAATACCTTAAGAGCTTGGAGGTGATGGTAGGGGCAGATTTCACCGCAAAGTAGATCAGGTTGTTGTTTTTAAAGTCATTTATGGCCTCGAAAGCCCGTGTTTATCGACCTATTTGTCAGCCTACAAGCTGTGGATAAGGTGACATCGGGCGCAGAGCCTTGGTTTTATCCACACGTTATCCCCTGCCTGTCCGAGACCGTCCGTTTGCATGTCTGCGCGGGTTTCATGCCGATCACGTATCCTTTGAGCCGACCGGCATGCCGGATTACACGCCAGAGCACACCGATCAATGCATGTAATGCGGTTGTCCATTCATCGGCTTCGTCGGTTCCAGACCGTCGAGCTACATCCGGCCAGTGCATTGAATCTGCTCACCGGCGACAACGGTGCAGGCAAGACCAGCGTGCTCGAGGCGCTGCACCTGATGGCATATGGCCGCAGCTTCCGTGGCCGCGTCCGTGACGGCCTGATCCAACAAGGCGCGAACGACCTTGAAGTCTTCGTGGAATGGAAAGAAGGCGGCAGTGCTGCAGGCGAGCGGACACGTCGCGCCGGCCTACGTCATAGCGGCCAGGAATGGACGGGGCGTCTGGATGGCGAAGACGTTGCACAGTTGGGGTCTTTGTGTGCTGCGTTGGCCGTGGTGACCTTTGAGCCCGGCAGCCACGTGTTGATCAGCGGCGGTGGTGAACCCCGCCGTCGCTTCCTGGACTGGGGGCTGTTCCACGTGGAACCCGACTTCCTCGCCTTGTGGCGTCGCTACGTGCGCGCGCTCAAACAGCGCAATGCGTTGCTCAAACAAGGCGCGCAGCCGCGCATGCTGGATGCCTGGGATCATGAACTCGCCGAATCCGGGGAAACGCTGACATCCCGGCGCATGCGCTACCTGGAACGCCTGCAGGACCGGCTGATTCCGGTGGCAGACGTGATCGCACCGTCGCTTGGGCTGTCCGCGTTGACGTTCGCCCCAGGCTGGAAACGCCACGAGGTCTCGCTTGCCGATGCCCTTTTGTTAGCCCGCGATCGCGACCGCCAGAACGGTTACACCTCGCAAGGCCCACACCGCGCGGATTGGATGCCTCACTTCGACGTGCTCCCTGGCAAAGATGCACTTTCTCGCGGGCAAGCCAAGCTCACTGCCCTCGCCTGCCTCCTTGCACAAGCAGAAGACTTTGCGTTCGAGCGAAGCGAATGGCCGGTGATCGCGCTGGACGACCTGGGTTCGGAGCTGGACCGGCACCACCAGGCGCGCGTCCTGCACCGGCTGGTCTCGGCGCCAGCGCAGATGCTGATCACCGCGACCGAGATCCCGCCCGGGCTCGCGGACGCCGGTGCGCTATTGCACCGGTTCCACGTGGAACACGGTCAGGTCGCACTGCAAGCCCCCTCGGACTGAGCTCAACGGCCCGGGTAGGCCGACTGGTATAATTTGCTTCGCTATCCCCCCTTTTTCCACGGTGCGAAGCGGCTGCGGCCGTCTTTGCCTGTGTTGTGGAGCCAACGGCACGCGCATGACCGACGAACAAAACACCCCGCCAACACCCAACGGCACTTACGACTCCAGCAAGATCACCGTGCTGCGTGGCCTGGAAGCCGTCCGCAAGCGCCCCGGCATGTACATCGGCGATGTCCATGACGGCACCGGCCTGCATCACATGGTGTTCGAGGTGGTCGACAACTCGGTCGACGAAGCCCTGGCCGGGCATGCCGACGACATCGTAGCGAAAATCCTGGTCGATGGCTCGGTGGCGGTGTCAGACAACGGACGCGGCGTGCCGGTCGACATTCACAAGGAAGAAGGCGTGTCCGCGGCCGAGGTGATCCTCACCGTGCTGCATGCCGGCGGCAAGTTCGACGACAACAGCTACAAGGTCTCCGGCGGCCTGCATGGCGTGGGCGTTTCGGTGGTCAACGCGCTGTCCGAGCACCTGTGGCTGGACATCTGGCGCGATGGTTTCCACTACCAGCAGGAATATGCGCTGGGCGAGCCGCAGTACCCGCTCAAGCAGCTGGAAGCATCGACCAAGCGCGGCACCACGCTGCGCTTCAAGCCGTCCGCGGCCATCTTCAGTGACGTCGAGTTCCACTACGACATCCTGGCGCGGCGCCTGCGTGAGCTGTCGTTCCTCAATTCCGGCGTCAAGATCACCCTGATCGACGAGCGTGGCGAAGGCCGTCGCGACGATTTCCATTACGAAGGCGGCATCCGCAGCTTCGTGGAGCATCTTGCCCAGCTGAAGTCGCCGCTGCACCCGAACGTGATCTCGGTGACCGGCGAGCACAATGGCATTGTGGTGGACGTGGCCCTGCAGTGGACCGACGCCTACCAGGAAACCATGTACTGCTTCACCAACAACATCCCGCAGAAGGATGGCGGCACCCACTTGGCCGGCTTCCGCGCCGCGCTGACGCGCGTGCTGGGCACCTACATCGAGCAGAACGGCATCGCCAAGCAGGCCAAGGTTGCGCTGACCGGTGACGACATGCGCGAAGGCATGATCGCAGTGCTGTCGGTCAAAGTGCCCGACCCCAGCTTCTCCTCGCAGACCAAGGAAAAGCTGGTCAGCTCGGACGTGCGCCCGGCGGTGGAAAACGCCTTCGGTGCGCGCTTGCAGGAGTTCCTGCAAGAGAACCCGAACGAAGCCAAGGCCATCACTGGCAAGATCGTCGATGCCGCGCGTGCGCGCGAAGCCGCGCGCAAGGCGCGCGACCTCACCCGCCGCAAGGGCGCGCTGGATATCGCCGGCCTGCCGGGCAAGCTGGCCGACTGCCAAGAAAAAGATCCGGCGCTGTCCGAACTGTTCATTGTCGAGGGTGACTCGGCAGGTGGCTCGGCCAAGCAGGGACGCAACCGCAAGAACCAGGCGGTGCTGCCGTTGCGCGGCAAGATCCTCAACGTGGAACGTGCGCGCTTCGACCGCATGCTGGCGTCGGACCAGGTCGGCACGCTGATCACCGCACTGGGCACCGGCATCGGCCGCGACGAGTACAACCCGGACAAACTGCGCTACCACCGCATCATCCTGATGACCGACGCCGACGTCGACGGCTCGCACATCCGTACCCTGTTGCTGACCTTCTTCTACCGGCAGATGCCGGAGCTGATCGAGCGCGGCTACATCTACATCGGCCTGCCGCCGCTGTACAAGCTCAAGCAGGGCAAGAGCGAGCTGTATCTGAAGGACGATGCCGCGCTCAACGCCTACCTGGCCAGCAATGCGGTCGAAGGTGCGGCGCTGATTCCGGCCACCGACGAGCCGCCGATCACCGGCGAAGCGCTGGAAAAACTACTGATGCTGTTCACCAGCGCCAACGAAGCGATTGCGCGCACCGCGCACCGCTACGACCCGGCTTTGCTGACCGCATTGATCGACCTGCCGCCGCTGGATGTGGAAACACTGCAGGCCGAAGGCAACCAGCATCCGGCCCTGGATGCGCTGCAGGCAGTGCTCAATCGCGGCACCCTGGGCACCGCGCGCTACCAGTTGCGCTTCGACCCGGCCACCGAGAACGCGCCTGCCACGCTGGTGGCGATCCGCCGTCATATGGGCGAAGAATTCACCCAGGTGCTGCCGATGGGGGCGTTCGAAAGCGGCGAGCTGCGTCCGCTGCGTGAGGTATCGCTGGCCCTGCATGATCTGGTGCGTGAGGGCGCGCAGATCGTGCGCGGCAACAAGAGCCACCCGATCACCAGCTTCGCGCAGGCGCACGCCTGGCTGCTGGACGAGGCCAAGAAGGGCCGCCAGGTCCAGCGCTTCAAGGGCCTGGGCGAAATGAACGCCGAGCAGCTGTGGGAAACCACCGTCAACCCCGACACCCGTCGCCTGTTGCAGGTGCGGATCGAGGATGCGGTGGCCGCCGACCAGATCTTCAGCACCCTGATGGGCGATGTGGTCGAACCACGCCGCGATTTCATCGAGGACAACGCGCTGAAGGTGTCCAACCTGGATATCTGAGCCACCAGTCCCGACCAGCACATCGCGATCGCGGCGTGCTGGTCGGTGCGGTGTTCGCAGGACGACGATGAGCACAGATCTTCCACCGCCCCCGGCACCGCGCTCGGTTGCCGGCAAGCCGCCGCTGCTGCCCGTGCTCGTGGGGTTTTGGGTCGATGTGCTGATCGCCGCCGGCCTGTTGCTGAGCTTGAGTGTGGCCGGCTTTGCGCTGTGGGGCGCGGTGCGTGGCTTCCGTGATGTGCAGGCGGCCAAGGCGCAAGGCCTGACGCCCTCGCCTTCCGAAGTCATGGCCGCCATCGGCCAACCCGGTGTGCTGGTGCAGCTGGTCACCGCGCTGGTCAGCACGGCCACGCCGGCGTTGCTGTTGTACTACTGGCGTCGTCGCGTCACTGCTGCCGAACAAACCGCCTCGCGGGCTGCCGCGCGCCGCGCCTCCACCTGGGGCTGGACTGCGCTGATCGCCGCTGCCGTGTTCTTGCTTAGCAATCTGGTCAGCGTAACGGCTACGGCGCTGGGCATCAAACCGGTGCCGACCAACCTGCCGTTGATGGAAGAAGCGCTCCAGCAATGGCCGCTGGCATTGACGCTGTTTGCCGTGGTGATCGCGCCGGCCTACGAGGAGCTGCTGTTCCGCCGCGTGCTGTTTGGGCGCCTGCTCAGTGCCGGCCGTCCATGGCTGGGTATCGTGCTGAGTGGGGCAATTTTCGCCCTAGTGCATGAAGTGCCCGGTATCAGCGGAAACGGCCCTGCCGCCATCGCCCAGCTGTGGCTGGTGTATGGCAGCATGGGCGCGGCGTTCGCGTGGCTGTATTGGCGCACCGGCACCTTGTGGGCATCGATTGCTGCGCATGGCATCAATAACGCCACCGCGCTGGCGGCGTTGTACTTTTTCGGGCTTGGTTGAGCCGACTAGCGGCTACCTGCGACTGTCTTGCCGCAGTGGCGCCGCGGTACCTGCCCACAGAATTGACCCGCACGCTCGGCGTCCCAATCCCTACCGAGCGCATGCGCGTCGGCGGCGCACGGGGCCGTTTGACGAAATGTTCAGACGAGCCTGCCAAAATGGCCCAAGGGTTCTAGGGGCGATCGCATGAAAGCCAAGCTGTTAACTGTTTTTGCCGTGCTTGCACTCACGGCATGTGCCACCACAACGTCGCCAACCGGCCGCCGACAGGTGGTGGGTGGCGTGTCGCAACAGCAACTGGACCAGTTGGGCGCGCAATCTTTCGCGCAGACCAAGGCCAAGGAAAAAGTCAGTACCGACGTCAGGCAGAACGCCTACGTGCAGTGCGTCGTCAATTCGCTGGTGGCGCAACTGCCGCCACAATGGCGCGAAACCAAGTGGGAAACCGCGCTGTTCGTCGATGACGAAGCCAACGCCTTCGCCTTGCCCGGCGGCAAAGTCGGTGTGAATACCGGCATCTTTACGGTCGCCAAGACCCAGGATCAGCTCGCCGCCGTGCTCGGGCACGAGATCGGGCACGTGATCTCGCGTCACCACGAAGAACGCATTACTCGCCAACTCGGCGCGCAGACCGGCCTGGGCATCATCGGCGCGCTTGCCGGTGCCGCCTATGGCGACGGGGTGGCCAGTGCGGTCAATCAGGTTGGCGGTATGACCGCCCAGACAGTGTTCCTGCTGCCCGGCTCGCGGGCCCAGGAAAGCGAAGCCGATGTGGTCGGCCAACGTCTGATGGCCCAGGCCGGGTTCGATCCGGCGCAGGCGGTCACGCTGTGGCAAAACATGATGGCCGTCAGCGGCAATCGCCAACCCCAGTGGTTGTCGACCCACCCCGATCCTGCCAACCGCATCCGCGAGCTGCAGACCGACGTTGGCCAGCTCGAACCGGTCTACCAGCAAGCCAAGCGGGCCGGGCGAGTGCCGCGTTGCGGCTAGAGCCGCTAACGGCACCTGCGCGGCCTTTGTCGATCAGTGCGCTTGCTGACCGGGATTCAACGCCTGCCTCATTACATTGCTGGCGCAGGCGCTGCGACCGGTGACTGCCTGTTAGCTGCGCTAAGACGTTGGTTCCACGTTCCCGTTCGTCGCAACACTACATGGAAACCGTTTTCGGGAACTGAGACTTTCTGCTAAGTTTCCCGGCTGAGATTTTTCGTACAGCGCCTATTCCGCTTTTCGTACCGCCCGACGGCGGATCGTCCAAGGTGAAACATGAAACTGCTCAACCGCAAGCAAGCCCTGTTGTCCCTGTTCATTGCCGCGTCGCTGGGTGGGGCTGTCGTCACCGATGCGGTCGCGCAGTCGGACCGTTCTTCCGAACGCGCCAGCCGCAAATCCAAAAGCGGCAAGGCCGAGGAGCTGTACCCGCAGTCGACCCGTCAGGCACCGACGATCAAGCCGTCCTCGAAGTTGAGCAGCAAGCTGCAGAAGCTGATCGAAACCTTCAACAAGGGCGAGGACTATCCGGGCGTGCGCTCCCAGGCCGATGAGATCCTGGCCAATAGCGCTGCCAATGCAGCGGACAAGGCGCTGGCCGCGCAGCTCGCTGCACAGGCCGCCTACAACCTGGACGACACTGCCGCTGCCAAGAAGTATCTGCAGCAGGCCATCGGTCTGAACGCGCTGGACAACAACGGCCAGTTCCAGTCGATGCTGATGCTGGCCCAGTTGCAGCTGCAGGACAACCAGCAGGCCGAAGGTCTGGCCACGCTGGACAAGTATCTGGAAGAGAGCAAGTCGCAGCGTCCGGAAGATCTGATCCTCAAGGGCCAGGCGCTGTACCAGGCCGAACGCTACAAGGAAGCGATTCCGGTGCTGAAGCAGGCCATTGCCGCTTCGCCCCAGCCCAAGGACACCTGGAACCAGCTGCTGATGGCGTCTTACGCCGAAGCCGGCCAGACCGGTGAGGCCGTCGCCGCCGCCGAGGCACTCGCCGCCAAGACGCCGAACGACAAGAAAGCCCAGCTCAACCTGGCCAGTATGTACATGCAGGCCGACCAGATGGACAAGGCCGCCGCCGTGATGGACAAGCTGCGTGCTGCCGGGCAGTTGACCGAAGAAAAGGAATACAAGCAGTTGTATTCCATCTACGCCAACACCGAAAACAAAGAAAAGGACGTCATCGCCGTCATCAATGAGGGTATGCAAAAAGGCATCCTCAAGCCCGATTATCAGACATACCTCGCGCTGGCACAGTCGTATTACTACAGCGACAACGTGCCGAAGGCGATCGAAAACTGGCAGAAGGCCGCACCGCTTTCCAAGGATGGCGAGACGTATTTGAATCTGGCCAAGGCGCTGCACTCGGAAGGTCGCATCCCGGAGGCCAAGCAGGCCGCACAGCAGGCGATCGCCAAGGGCGTTAAAAAACCCGAAGAAGCCAAGAAGATCATCAACCTGAAGTAAAAAAGAAAATAAACCCCCGAAATCCCTGTGTTTTTAGTGGTTACAGGACTCGGGATTGGTATAAGCTTGGGGGTTGATGCGGTGTCAAAGCCGTCCAAAAACCTGGGGATCATCACAGTGATCCGGGGCCCCCACTGAAAGAGCCATTGGCGCATGACGGAACAACTCGTTATCCACAGGCATGACTACGATGCCGGGAACCAGGGTCTGAGCTGGGCCCGCATTATCGGCATTGCTTTTGTAATTGCTTTGCACCTCACTGCACTGATGATGTTGCTGATCCCTGCAGTGGCGCCGAAGGCTCCGGCAGAGAAGGAGCGCACCACCATGGTTACCTTGGTGGATGCACCGCCTCCTCCCCCGCCGCCGCCGCCGCCGCCGCCCCCGGAAGACAAGCCGCCGCCGCCGGTCAAGAATCTGTCGCCGCCGAAGCCGTCACCGGTTCCGCCGCCGCCGGAAGCTCCGGTGGTCGACGTTCCCGAACCGCGTCCGAGCGATATCGTCACGCCGCCGAGCCCGCCGACCCCCCCGGCTCAGCCCAGCGACATTGGCGCCAGCGTCGATATCTCGTCCAAGAACATGAACCCGCCGAAATACCCGCCGGCAGCCTTCCGTGCCGGTGTCCAAGGTGAGGTCATCCTGATCGTGGATGTGGACGCCAACGGCAACGTGACCAATGTGTCGGTCGAAAAGTCCAGCCGCAACCGCGACCTTGACCGTGCTGCGATGGACGCAGCACGCAAGTGGAAGTTCAACGCCTCCACTGTCAACGGGCAGAAAGCTGCCGGACGTGCCCGCGTCCCGGTCAACTTTGCTCTGAACTGATCCACGGGCCGGCTACGGTCGGCCCAGGATCCTGTCTTCCTTTCGCTCCACCCTTCATCACCACACACAACAAAGGTAAGCGTCATGCTGCAGGAATTCTTTATCGCCGCCGCTGCAGGGGGCTCCAATCCGTCGGCCGCTCTGTCGCAGATGGGCTTCGAGCACTTGATCACCGAAATGACCTCCAGCCCCGGCGACTTCGCCGTGTCTTGGGTCGTGCTGATCACCCTGATCTCCATGTCCGCTGCCTCCTGGTACTGGACTGTCATCAACATCTTCCGCGCCACCCGTCTGAAGGGCGCGGCTGACCGCGTCACTACCGCGTTCTGGGATGCCCCAAATGCACAGGACGCCATCCGCGCCATGGAAGAGCAGCCGGCTTCCGAGCCGTTTTCCAAGATCGCGCTGGACGCAGCCCAGGCTGCTGCGCACCACCAGCGCGCCGAAGGCAGCACCGGTGGCCTGGGCGAGAGCCTGAGCCGTTCGGAGTTCGTCGACCGCGCTTTGCGCCAGGCCGTGACCCGCGAAAGCACCAAGCTGCAGTCGGGCATGACCCTGCTGGCGACCGTCGGTGCAACCGCGCCGTTCGTTGGTCTGCTCGGTACCGTGTGGGGCATCTACGGTGCGCTGATCAAGATCGGTGCAACCGGTTCGGCCTCCATCGACGCCGTTGCCGGCCCGGTGGGTGAAGCGCTGATCATGACCGCAATCGGTCTGTTCGTCGCGATCCCGGCCGTGTTCGCGTTCAACTTCTTCTCCAAGGTCAACAGCTCGGTGATCGCCAAGTTCGACACCTTCGCCCACGACCTGCACGACTTCTTCGCCACCGGTTCGCGCGTTCGCTAATCCGGTTGTAAAGAACGACTTCGCAACGATTTAGACGGAGCCCGTTATGGCCTTCAGTAGTGGAAACAGCGGTGGCCCGATGGCCGACATCAATGTGACGCCCCTCGTGGACGTCATGCTGGTGCTGCTGATCATCTTCATCATTACGGCGCCGCTGATGTCCCATAAGGTCAAGGTGGAGCTGCCGCAGGCCAACTTGATCCAGAAGGAAGATGCGGAGAAACGCGCCGCGCCGATCACTCTGGCCGTCAAGGAAGATGGGTCGCTGTACTGGAACGACGAGCCGATTTCCAAGGAAGCCTTGGAGTCGCGCCTGTCCACCGCAGCACAGCAGACCCCGCAGCCGCCGCTCAATTTGCGTGGCGACCGCACGACCAAGATGCGTACGATCAACGAGATCACCAAGATCGCGCAGGGTCAGGGCATGCTGGACGTCGGTTTCGTTGCAACCAAAGTGAAGGGGCAGTAAGCCATGGCATTTAGTACTGGTGGAAGCCGTGGGCCGATGGCCGACATCAACGTCACGCCCCTCGTGGACGTGATGCTGGTGCTGCTGATCATCTTCATCGTTACCGCGCCGATCATGACCTACCCGATCGCCGTGGATCTGCCGCAGCGGGTGCTCAACCCGCCACCGCAGACGACCGAACCGCCGCCGCCGATCGACTTGCGTATCGACGCCAGCAACCAGGTGTCCTGGAACAACAGCCCGACCCCGGTCGATCAGTTGCAGCAGAAGATGGAAGAAGTGGTGCAGGCCGATCCGACCAATCAGCCGGAACTGCGCATCGATGCAAATCCGGATGCGGAGTACGAAGTGATGGCCAAGGTGCTGGCCGCTGCGAAGAACGCGCAGATGAAGAAAATCGGCTTCATGCAGCAGTAAAAACGTATCTGCAAGACCGCAACACAACAGTCATGACGCGACTGCAACGCCACCGGAAACGGTGGCGTTTTTTTATGTCTGTTGTGTGCGTCTTGATGCTTGTAAACCCGCCTGTGGCGTAGCGATGGCGATCCGATTGCGCTGTAGCGATTGAGCGCGAGCGACAGCTGCTGTAAAGCGCTGACCTGATTCGCTCAGATGGCGCAGCAGATGCAGACGCAGTGATTGGACGCGCGCAATAACCGCTCGCCTGCGCGCATGAAGTATGCGCAGGCTGTTTCGTTACTGCATGAACTCAAGCGCCAACTTGGCTGCCTCGCAGAATGTCGACGTACGCGCGCACCGTCGCCTCCAATCCTTGGTACAAGGCTTCGCCTATCAGAGCGTGGCCGATGGAGACTTCGAGCACACCCGGCACCGCGGCGAGAAAATCGCCGAGATTGGCTTGCGACAAATCGTGTCCGGCATTGATACCCAGGCCTGCGGCACTGGCGCGCCGCCCGGCATCGGCGAACAGCGCCAAAGCGGTATCCGTCTGCCCGCTGGCATGTGCGTGGGCATACGGGCCGGTGTACAACTCGACGCGATCTGCGCCCAGTGCGGCAGCGCCGGCGATGTCCGGGTTGCCGGCATCCACGAACAGGCTGACACGGCTGCCAACCGCCTTGAACGCGGCGATCAGCTCGGCAAGTTGCGTGGTGTCCTGTGCAAAATCAAAGCCGTGGTCGGAGGTCAGTTGCCCGTCGCCATCCGGTACCAGCGTGATCTGCTCTGGGCGTGTGGCCCGGCACAATTCCAGCAACCCCGGATAGCCCGCGCGTGGCGGCGCGAATGGGTTGCCTTCGATATTGAATTCCACCGCATGCTCACGCGTCAACGCACTCAACGCCAGCACGTCGCCGGCACGGATATGCCGCTGGTCCGGGCGCGGATGCACGGTGATGCCGTGCGCACCGGCGGCAATGCAGGTGCGTGCGGCCTGCAGCACATCCGGATCGGTGCCGCCGCGCGAATTGCGCAGCACCGCGATCTTGTTGACGTTGACGCTGAGTTGGGTGGTCATCCGGTCGCTGTCAGGCCTGCGGCTCGCTGTCGCGTGCAGCGGCCAGCGCGGCCGACTTGCGTGCTTCTGCCAGTTCGCGCAGGCGGCGCAGCTCGGCCGGATCGATCATGCTGCGGGTATCGCGTTGGGTGTCGTCCATGCGCGAGGCGAACCAGCCGCGCGTCCACAGCAGCAGTAGCAGCAACGCCACCAGCAGCGAAACTACCAGCAACCACACGTGCGGCGTGCTGAAGGCCAGCACCAGCGCACCCAGTGCCATAAGCAGAAATAGCCAGTGCATGATGAGCTCCCCGTTGAATGGCGGCAGTGTAGCGTCGGGCACGGTACGGTTCCACGTGGGCGCCGCGCCGTTGGTCAGAGCAGCGGCGACAACAGCCGTGCGAACGCTTCCGGCAGGCGTGAACGCCATAACGGCCGATGCCGCACGAAGCGCACCTCCTGGGCCTGTGCCATGTCCGTGCCGATCAGCCCGGCCATCTCTGCCGCCACCGCCTGGTCGCGGAACAGCATCGACAATTCGAAATTGAGCCGGAAGCTGCGGCTGTCGAAATTGGCGCTGCCGACGATGCAGACATCGTCGTCGGCCAGCAGCGCCTTGGTGTGCAGCATGCGTGGGCCGTATTCGTAGATGCGCACGCCGGCTTCCAGCAGCTCGTCGAAATACGAGCGTGCCGCATAGGTGACCAGGCGCGAATCGCTCACCCGCGGCACCAGCAGGCGCACGTCCAACCCGCCCAGCGCGGCCGAGGTCAGCGCCATGCGCGCGGCTTCGCCGGGCACGAAATACGGGGTGACCAGCCATACCCGGTGCTTGGCTTCGTGGATGGCTGCGACCATCAGCCGGTGAATCGCTTCCCAGGACGAATCCGGCCCGGACACCAGCACCTGCGCCTCTACGGTGCCTTGTGCGCGGGTGGGCACACCGTCGGGCCACAGCTGCTGGCCGTGGAAGGCCGCGCGGCCCTGGCCGGTGGCATACAGCCAGTCTTCCAGGAACACCAGCTGCAGGCTGCGCACCACATGGCCCTGCAAGCGCACGTGCAGATCGCGATAGGCATCTTGACGCACCTGCTCGTTTTCGTCGTCGGTGACGTTGATGCCGCCGGTGAAGCCGACCCGGCCATCGATGACGATCACCTTGCGGTGGGTGCGCAGGTTCAACCACGGCCGCTTGAACGGCTTGAGCAATTGCGAGGGATGGAACCAGGCGGTTTCCACCCCGGCCTCGCGCAGCGTGCGCAGGGCGCGTCGGGTCATTGCCGATGAGCCGATCGCATCCATCAGCAGCCGCACCTTGACCCCGGCGCGGGCACGTTCCATCAGCGCAGCGCAGATCGCGGTGCCGCTATGGTCGGGCTGGAAGATGTAGTACTCCAGATGGATATGGTCGCGCGCACCGCGCATGGCCTCGATGATGGCGGCGTACGTCGCCGCGCCATCCACCAGCCAGTGCACTTCGGTGGCGCTGCTGGGCGCCAGCCCGGTGGTGGATTGGGCGATTTTGGCCAGCTCGGTGCAGTCGGCATCCGGCGGGCAGACGCTGCTGTAGCTTTCCATGCCCGAGCGCGAGCGCCCGCGCCGCAGCCGCTGCCGTTTGACCTTTTGCGGGCCCAGCCAGTAGTAGATCAACAGCCCAAGGTACGGCAGCGCCGCCAGCGACAGCACCCAGCTCAGCGTGGCCACCGGTTCGCGCTTCTGCAGCACGATCCAGCCCGCGATCCACAGCAGGTACAGCACATAGGCGGCGAGAAGGAGCGCTTCGATGTGGGGAATGGTGGCCAGCCACTCCCACGCGCCCTGAGCAAATGCGAGCATGCGCCGATTCTACGAGCCGCCGCAGCGGTCTGACCGGCGCCTGGACTGCCGCAGTGCTGCTCGAGCTCCGATGAACGCGCGTGACTGTTCGCAGGATGCACGGACATCACAATCTAATGCGATCAAGCTCGACCTTCGCAAATAACGCCTGGATTGAGGTTTGACGGCAGCCATGAAGGCAGTGACACTTGTGCAGCAGGGGATCGAAACGGAGCGTTTGATGATGAAGATGATCGCAATGTTCAGCAGCTTGGTGCTCTTGGGATTTGTCGGAAACGCCACTGCATCGGTGATCGCGCCACAGGCGCTCCATACCTCTACACAGTCAATACTGTAAACGGCCCCGTCTCGGTGGCACCACCCGGAATTCAAGAGCAGCCCGTGTCTCAAGCGGATGCCGACCAATTCGCCATCTACTCGTCGGTGTATCGGAGCGATGGAAATATTGGCACGCTCAACGTAAAGAAAGATCGACTTGGCGAATGGAACTGTTGCACCGAGTTCGGTCAGCCGAATGGTTGAGGTGGCGTCCGACGAGTCGTCTGCCTTCGCCAGCGTCTTTGACGTACGCCGGGAAGGTGCGACCCGTCAGCACGTCATCCACTGGTAAAAAAACCGCTGCTGTCGCTACATCGAACCTGCAGCCCTACGCCTTATCCGCATCCAGGTGATACCGCGTCGCCGCGGCCACTTCGTTTTTCGAGCCCAGGAACACCGGCACGCGCTGGTGCAGCTGTGTTGGTTGGATGTCGAGAATGCGTTCGCGCCCGGTGGTGGCGGCACCGCCGGCCTGTTCCACCAGCATGCTCATCGGGTTGGCTTCGTACATCAGGCGCAGCTTGCCCGGCTTGGATGGGTCCTTCTTGTCCCAGGGGTAGATGAAGATGCCGCCGCGGGTGAGGATGCGGTGCACGTCGGCCACCATGCTGGCGATCCAGCGCATGTTGAAGTCCTTGCCGCGCGCCCCGTCCTTGCCGGCCAGCAAGTCGCCCACATAGGCCTGCATCGCCGGTTCCCAGTGGCGTTGGTTGGACATGTTGATGGCGTATTCGGCGGTCTCGTCGGGCACGCGCATGTTGGCTTGGGTCAGCAGGAAGCTGCCTTCCTCGCGCTCCAGGGTGAAGGCGTGGGTGCCGTGGCCGAGCGTGAGCACGAGCATCGTGCTGGGGCCGTAGATGCAGTAGCCGGCGGCAACCTGCTGGGTGCCAGGCTGCAGGAAGTGCTCGTCGCCGGGCTTCTCGGTGCCCTTGGGCGCGCGCAGCACCGAGAAGATGGTGCCCACCGAGACGTTGACGTCGATGTTGGAGCTGCCGTCCAGCGGATCGAACAGCAGCAGGAAATCGCCGCTGGGGTACTGTTCGGGCACCGGCTGGCTGTGATCCATTTCTTCGGACGCGCAGGCGGCCAGATGGCCGCCCCAGGCATTGGCTTCGAGCAGGATGTCGTTGCTGAGCACGTCGAGCTTCTTCTGCGCCTCGCCCTGCACGTTGCCGGTGCCGGCATCGCCGAGCACGCCGCCCAGGGCGCCCTTGCTCACAGCAATCGAAATGCGCTTGCAGGCGCGCGAAACGATAGTGATCAGCTGGCGCAATTCCGCATCGATACGGCCGGCGTGTTGCTCTTCGATCAGGAAGCGAGTCAGCGAGGGACGCGACATGGGAACGGGCAGCCTGTATAGGAGGTGAGCCGCCATTGTCGCCATTGCGCCGTTAGATTTCGATCACTCGATGCGCGTTTTGCATCGCCGGTGATCGAATGTGTGCGGATGGCGCGTGCGCTGAGCACGTGTCACGTCCGCCAATCGGCATCGAATACGCGCTGCACGGTCGGGGCCAGGAGACCAACAGCGAGCACAAAAAAACCGGGAGGCTTGCGCGCTCCCGGCTTGGTAACGTCGGCCGATATAGCCGATGACAGCGAGCCCGGACTTACATCCGGCTGACAGTCGCCACAGCCTGGGCCACGTAGTCCAGGTTGCGCTGGCTCAGTGCGGCTACGCAGATGCGGCCGGTGCCGACGGCGTAAATCGCGAACTCGTCGCGCAGGCGGTCCATCTGGGTCTTGGTCAGGCCCGAGTACGAGAACATGCCGGCCTGGCGCTGGATGAACTCGAACTCCGGTGCGCCGAGCGTGGCGAGTTTTTCCACCAGCCCCGCGCGCAGGGCGTGGATGCGCTCGCGCATTTCGGTGAGCTCCTGCTCCCACACATCCCGCAATTCCGGGCTGGTCAGCACGCCGGCCACCAGTGCGGCGCCGTGCGTGGACGGGCTGGAGTAGATCGTACGGATGATGCGCTTGACCTGCGACTGCACGGCCTTGGCTTCGGCCGCGGTGGCCGAGACCACCGACAACGCGCCCACGCGCTCGCCATACAGCGAGAACGACTTGGAGTAGGAGCTGGCGACCACGTAGCTGTCGATACCTTCGGCAGCGAGCAGACGCACCGCGTGCGCATCGGCCTCGATGCCCTTGTCGAAGCCCTGGTAGGCGATGTCGACGAACGGGAACAGGTTGCGTTCCTTCAACAGGCCGGCGACCTGCTTCCATTGCTCTTTGCTCAGGTCGGCGCCGGTGGGGTTGTGGCAGCAGGCGTGCAGCAGCACCACGGTGCCCGGTTCGAGCTTGGCCAGATCGGCGAGCATGCCGTCGAAGTTCAGGCCATGGCTGGCGGCATCGAAATACGTGTAATCCACCACCTCGAAGCCGGCCGCGCCGAACACCGCGCGATGGTTTTCCCAGCTGGGGTTGCTGATGGCGATGGTGGAGGTGGGCAGCAGCTTCTTGAGCAGGTCCGCGCCCACGCGCAATGCGCCGCTGCCGCCGACGGTCTGCGAGGTCGCCACGCGGCCGGCCGCCAGCAGCGCCGACTCGGCGCCGAACAACAGCTCCTGGGTGGCTTTGTCGTACGCGGCCAGGCCGTCGATGGGCAAATAGCCGCGCGGTTTGGTGTCCTGCGCGAGCTGCTGCTCGATCTTGTGCACGGCGCGCAACAGTGGGATGCGCCCGTTTTCGTCGTAATAGATGCCGACGCCCAGATTGACCTTATTGGGGCGACTATCGGCGTTGTAGGCCTCGGTCAGGCCCAGAATGGGGTCGCCTGGAACCTGTTCTACGTTTGCAAAGAAGGACACGGCATGACTCGCTGAAGGACGAAAGAGTGAGGGCCGCTGCTGGGCCAAACTACTTCATCGTAGCAGCCCATGGCCGGCGTAGCATGCTTGGTTCCGTACGCAACAATGCGCTCACAGTACGTAATGAGGGACACTACGCTCATGTCCAGACTCACCGTGTTGGCCGCCGCCTGCGGCCTGTTCGCCACGAGCGCCACGCCGCCCGTGCTGGCCGCCGATCCGGCGCCACCCGCATCCACACCGATCCAGCGCTTGCCCGCCGTGCAGGTGGACGCTGCGCGCGTGCGCGGGGTGGACGACTTCGATCTGCCGGCCTCGTTCACCGTGGTGTCGGCCGACGACGACAACCGCCGCGGCGCGCAGGTCTCCGAGCTGCTGGACGGTATCCCCGGGCTGGTGGCGCGCGACCGCCAGAACTATGCGCAGGACACGCAGCTGTCGATCCGCGGCTTCGGCGCGCGCTCCACCTTCGGCGTGCGCGGCGTGAGGTTGCTGGTCGACGGCATTCCGGCCAGCATGCCCGACGGCCAGGGCCAGCTGTCGCACTTCAACGTGCTGGGCGCCGAGCGGGTGGAAGTGCTGCGCGGGCCGTTTTCGGCGTTGTACGGCAACTCCTCCGGCGGCGTGCTGCAGCTGTGGAGCGCCGACGGCGCCCCAAACGACCCGTGGCGGCTGCGTGCCACCTATGGCAGCAACGCCACCGTCGACGTGGGCACGCAGTTGCTCGGCCAGCAGGGCGCGGTGCACTACAACCTGGCCGCTAATCATTTCGAAACCGATGGCGTCCGCGACCACAGCCGCGCCAAGCGCGACTCGGTCAATGCCAAGCTCGGCTTCGATCTGGCCGAAGGCAGCCGGCTGGACCTGGTGCTCAATTATCTGGACGCGCCGGATGCCCAAGACCCGCTCGGCCTCACCCGCGCCCAGTTCAATGCCGACCCGGCGCACGCCACTTCCGTGGCGACCCAGTTCAATACCCGCAAGTCGGTGCGCCAGTCGCAGGCCGGCGCCATCTTCACCCAGCAATTCGACAACCAGGCACTGCGCCTGATGGCCTATGACGGCCAGCGCAGCGTGGAGCAGTTCCTGGCGATTCCGCTGGCGGTGCAGCGCAACCCGCTGCATTCGGGCGGGGTGATCGATCTGGACAGCAATTACGAAGGTGCCGACGCGCGCTGGGCCTGGCAGGGCGAAGCGCTGGGCCGGCCGTTGCAGCTGACCGTGGGCACCAATGTCGACCGTCAGCGCCAGCACCGCACCGGTTACGAAAACTTCGTCGGCGACATACTGGGCGTCAAGGGCGCATTGCGCCGCAACCAGCGCGATGAGGTCCAGAACGTAGACCAGTTCGCGCAGCTGTGGTGGCAATGGAGCGAGCGCTGGTCGGCGCTGCTGGGCGTGCGCCATAGCGACGTGCGTTTCGCGTCGGACGACCACTACACCGTCGGCCGCAACCCCGACGACAGCGGCCAGCGCGAGTATTCGGCGACCACGCCGGTGGCCGGCATCGTGTTCCGCGCCGACGAGGATCTGCGCTTTTACGCTTCGCTCGGACGCGGCTTCGAAACGCCTACCTTCAACGAACTGGGTTACCGCAGCGATGGTGGTGCCGGCCTGGCGCTGGACCTGGGTGCGGCGACAAGCCGCAACGTTGAGGTCGGCAGCAAGTGGCGTGCGCAAAGCGGCGCAGCGGTGGAGTTTGCGTTGTTCCGCGCCGACACCGACGACGAACTGGCGGTGGCCAGCAACACGAATGGGCGCAGCACCTACCGCAACATCCGCGCGACGCGGCGCCAGGGCGCAGAGCTCAGCTGGCATCAGCCGATTGGCGCCACCCAGCAGCTGCAGCTGGCCTACACCTTTGTCGATGCCACCGTGCGCGATGGCTACCTCACCTGTGCCAGCAGCGGTTGCGCCACGCCCACGGTACCGGTAGCCAACGGTGCGCGCCTGCCCGGCGTGCCGCGTCAGCAGTTGTTTGCGCGTTGGCAATGGCAGCCGGCGCAGTGGCGATTCGCCGCCGAATCGGTGGCCTCCGGCGCCACCGTGGTCAATGACTTGGCCACCGAGCGTGCGCCCGGCGACGCGCTGGTCAATCTGGAAGCCTCCCGGCGCTGGACCACCACACTTGGTGCATTGCGCACCTTCGCACGCGTCGACAACGTGTTGGACCGCCAGTACGTGGGCTCGGTCATCGTCAACGATGGCAACGGCCGCTATTACGAGCCAGGACCGGATCGTACCTATACGGTGGGGCTGCAGTGGGATTTTGGTGGGTGAGCAAGCACCCCACGCCCGCACGCCACCGCGCACCAGGCGCTTTGTAGGAGCACCCCGGGCGCGATGAGAGCCGGCTCGATAACGCCAAACCACCACATCACGCGCCACACATCGCCGTCGCTGCCGCCGCAGATGTGCTTTCGTAGGAGCGCCCCCCGGCGCGACGAGGCTTTCCCGATCAGACCGCTCCCCACGCCATACCGCAGCACCATGATCGTCATCGACCACGCCCCTGCCGACTGGTTCCTTCTCTGCGAGGGCGATCGCTGTTGGCTGGATATCAACGGCTCGATCTCGGCCACCGGCGTCTCGATCCTGCTATTGAACGCAAGCGAGCGTGCCCTCGTGCAGGCAGACCCGCATGCCGCGTGCGCAACGTCAGCGTCCCAAGTTCAAGCCCGGCCACACGACTACGCCGCCCGTGCTGGCAGCGCGGTAGACGGCAAGCGCGTGCGTGCGGCAGTACGCCAATGGCGTGCGAGAGGAAGTACGGCGGCCGGCTAGTGCGCTACGCAAACGGTGATTGGCGGTGGGGCTAATCGCTGGATTGCCGCCGGTGCGCTCCAGCATCGCTCTGCACTTGCCGGACAGCATCCGGATCGAGTCCGAGCAGGTCGGCAGTGAGGCCTGATACTGCCGAGCGGGCTGCTAGCCTCAGCCACGCATTGACGGCATGGAGCACGACGATGATGGTCTGGAAGCAAACGGTCATTGTGGCGGCGATGGCAGCCGGCCTGTTGGTCGGCAACGCAGCGTGGGCAGACCACATGGATATGTGCATCGTGCGTGACGATCCGGCCGGCACCCCGGCCATCCCACAAATCCATGCGTGGTTGCAACCGCAAGCCAGGCGGATGACGCAGCCCAGGCAAACATCGCCGCCAGCCGATGCCGCCGCGCTGGGCGCCGTGCGCATCAGCACCGCCATCTTCGATCGACCGTTGAACACGCGCGCCGATACCGCGAGCAAGGCGGCCCCTCTGCCGGCACGCGGCCAGCGCAGCGCGATGAGATCAACATCGACGCGTGCCATGCCGGCCAACGCGATCGTTGGGTGTCTGTCTGGGAGCAGCCTGGGGCCAGCGCAGCCTGGCAGATGCGCTCTCACCGGCAGCACAGGGCGACCGATTGCCAGGTGCCATCGGAAGAGCCCACGACCTCTATGATAAGGTCTGAACAACGAGGCCTGAAAGGGCGGGATGTCGCATCGTTCCGAACAGTAGCGTTTGGATCTTCGGAATTTCGCCACTTCTGGCGCTTTCCGTGGGAATTCCCCGGTTTACAGGCGCACGCTCTCCATGGCGTGCAGTAACTGCTTTCGCTTCATCCACAGGGTTGACAGCGCAAACAAGCTCAGCACGTGTGCCGTGTTCTCGGCCAGTCCGCGATAGCGGACCTTGGTGTAGCCGAACCGGCGCTTGATCACCCGGAATGGATGCTCCACCTTCGCGCGCACGCTGGCTTTGACGTGTTCCCAACGCTGTTCCCGAGCACGCTCGCGGTTGTTGCCGATGGCTTGGATCGTCGAGGGCCTGGCGGCGAAGAAGGATGCTGCTTTGCAGTCCCGCAGTTCGTCGCGTTTTTCTGCGCCGGTATAGCCGCTGTCGCCGAACACGCGGTCTTCTTTGCCATGCAGCAAGGTGTGCGTCACCGTGACATCGGCGACATTGGCTGCTGTGCCATGGACATGGTGCGCCCGCACGGAAAACGCATCCACGCCGATGTGCGCCTTCATCCCGAAATACCACTGATTGCGCTTCCTGGTCTGATGCATCTCAGTGTCGCGCGCGTGATGGGCGTTCTTGGTCGAACTGGGCGCAGCGATCAGTCTCGCATCGACAATCGTGCCGGACCGCAAGCTCTGGCCCTTGCGCGCCAGATGCGCGTTGACCGCTTCCAGCATCCGTGCGGCAAGGCCATGGGTCTCCAGCAGGCGTCGAACGTTGAGAATCGTGGACTCGTCGGGAATGTCGTCCAAGCAACCGAGCTGGGCAAAGCGCCGCAATGTCGGAATCTCGTGCAGCGCTTCTTCCATCGCCGGATCGCTCAACGCATACCACTGCTGCAGCAGATGAATCCGCCACATCGTCGCCAGGGCGTATGGCTGCCGCCCTGGCCGCCCCGACACCGGAGAGTGCGGCGCGATCAGCACGCGCAGTTGCTGCCAGGGAACCA
>NZ_JBBYGR010000057.1:0-45779 GCF_038405005.1 Xanthomonas sp. JL1
ATCTTGCACAGGCACTTGCCGACCAACGTCAGGCAATTCTTGACATGTGTGAGTTCGCCGTCCAGGACAGACAGCTGATTGGCGCAGCGGCGGCTTCGCCCGAGCAAGCACCGGCATCGATAACACCGAGCGTGCCGACAACGACAGCAGGTAAATCGAGCAGGTCACGGAAGGCACGCATGCGCACCTCTGATGCTTCCAGCTCGGCAGCGCCCGCGCAGCGGGTCATTGACGAGCGCAACGCAGCGCAAAAGCAGGCCGACGAGATACTGAAAAGCACGCGTCTGGAGTCGTTGCCGGTGGCAGAACTCGGCGGCGATTTCATCGCGCTCGCCAAGCGCCTTGGCAAGGACACCACAGACATAGAGCGCCTGATCGGCGACTCCAGGCGTGACGCGGCGACGGCTTTCGATTTTGCCAGGACCTCCATGCAGGACTGGTTCGGATCGAGTGAGCGTCTGCTGCAGCTCAAAAGCAAGCTCCGTGCGGGAGACCCGCGCATCGCACAACTCGACACGCGGCTGCGTCTTCTGCAGAGGATCGAGCAGGAGTTTGAACGGCGCGAAGCCGATGCGCTCAAGACCGATCCGCAACCGCGTGCGCCGCATCTGCAGCGCCTGTTGGCGATGCATGCACTGGCACGCGTCACGGCGCCGAACCGCCTTCCCTCGGAGGACGACCGTGGCGACCGCGGCAGGCTATTCGAAGTGCGTATCGACCACACGCCGCAGTCAAATGGCGACATTCCCGCGCCCTGGTTCGTCCACGTACATACCGAAAAACCGGTAACGTCCACCGGGCTGCGCGCGCTCCACTACAAGGACTTGGCCGCCGTCCATCTGAAGACGGCCAGGGAGGTCAACCTGGGCGCACGCTGGGAAGAGATGATGCGCGCCCTCGGAAACACCGAGGCCAAGGTGCACCGGGCAACCATCGGCTCGAAGCTGATGGGCCAGCTTTGGGCGGCTGGCGCTGGTGGGCAACAGTAACCACGACGCGCCGTCTGTCCTCGCCAAGGAAAGAGATCTTCGGAAAAGAACGCCCCACGACCGGCCTACTCACTCAACGTGCATGGCCAGCCTCGTCGCCCAGGAGCATGGTCTTCAAGCGGCGGCTTCAACTCTGGATCGCAACACCAACGGTTGTGAAGTGGTCCAGGCGACCTGACCTGAGCGACTTCACTACCAAATGTCTGCACTACTACTTGCTGCGGTCTTCATTTCCGGGCTTTCTCAACCACGTTGATGAGGAAAGAGGAATTGCGTGCCAACACCTGATTCACCAGCGCGGCATCCGGCATCCAACCCGCGTCAGACATGTCTTTCAATTGATCGCCCAACGAACGCAAGGAGGACGTGGCGGAGTCTACATCGAGCGCGGCGTACCAACGCTTGACCATTTCTACTTCAGGCATGGCCTGCCAGGCAAGCGCCTCGCGTATGGCCTCGATGACCATGGCATGTACGCCATCCAGGCCTTTCGCGTAACGACTGCTCATCACGCTTGCATCAAGCAGCACCTGCAGTGCCCGTGCAGGGTGCTGGATGACGTCTCCCCAGCCATGCCGAAGCGGCTCCCGTGAATTTGCCGGAGTATCCTTTTCCCGGTCGTAGCGAAAGCCGGTCACATCAATGCTGATGACCTTGTGGCGTGCATCTTCTCCGGGAATGACCAGCATATTGTCAGGGCCTAGATCAGACGCTTCGCCCAGGGTCAGCCTGGCCAGCAGCGAGGAGAACAGCCCGTCCAGACCGCTGTGGCGGAGGATATCGATCAACGCCTGTTTGCCCGAACGAAGATTGACCGGATCGTTGATCCGCGCAAGCAGCGCGTGGTCTGCGGCGAGTTCATCGGGCTGCGCACCGCTGCCGGCTGCGGCGCTTTTCACACGGACTGCGGCTTGCTTGGCCTGCGCAAGCGAAACGTCGGGCGGCAGAAACGCTTTGGTCAGGAATGTATCCAGCGGCTCTGCATCATGAATCAGTCGCGAGGCGATGAAGGCGTTGTCGGGCGGTGTCAGCAGTGATGAGTCCGGAATGTTTTGCCGCGAAAGATGGCGTCCCTGCAGCGCATTGACCAAATCCTGTGCGGCAGCGACGTTGATGACGTCAAATAAGGCAGGGATGCCAAGCGGATTGCGTAATCGAGGATCCGCAGCAACCAGGCTGTCGTGAATCTCGCAGACATCGTCGATGTCCAACGCATCCGTCTGCGCCTTTTCCGTTAATTTCTTCCCTTTTTCGGTATCGAGAAAGGCATGGAAGGCCAGTGTCAGCCACTGCTGCGTGGCCTGCTTGTCCATCGTGCCCTCAAGCAGCCTGGCTGCAGAACCGACAATGTAGCCCAGGCGCTTGTCGGCCTCCGCGCCTTGCCCCTTCGCGCAACATTGCACTGCTTGACCCAGCAAGCTGCGCGAAATTCCGGTTTTGACAAGGTGCTCCTGACCATCGAGCATCCCGACCATGCCCACATCGCTGCCTCCCAACGTCGCCTTGGAGCGCGAGAAGACAACAGCGTTTCCGGACAGGCTCGTTGCGTGGCGATGTCCGCCGATGTCGGCCCTGGTGGATAGAAACGCGATAGGCCGAATGATCGAGAATATAGGCCTATCCGGCCGGTGTACGACTGGAACGGAGGCCGGCGCACCGATGCCCCTGCTGCCCGCGGCGTGCGGCGTTACGCAATCGAGCGCGGTGGCTGCGCTGGCCAGCGCCGCGCTGCGGCGGGGTGTTAGCCCAGCCAATCGGGCATCAGTGCCATGATGCCGATCATCGGCGGTCGCAGAGCTGCGTGGTGACGCCGCGTCATCGGCTGCGGGGAGCGGCAAGCTTGCTGCGCCAGAGGTCGGGGTGATACGAGATTCCATACCGTGCTCCAGTGGCTCGCGGCACATTCTGCAATGCGGCCAATCCCGGGCAACGCCGCTTGGCGTAATCATCATTCGGTAAGCGAATATCGACCGCGTGTCATCATCGGCGCTACTCACATGACCTTGAACGTGCCACATAACCCTGACGCGAGCGACAGGTAAACGTCGCTCGCGTCAGGGTGCTTTATCGCGAACTGGTAACGAACATTACGCAGATACGCATGCTGGTTGCACGATCGAAGCTGTGGCTAACGCGAAACAGTTGACGCTGCCGTGGGAATCGGGCGCCGTGACCCGCCGCTACCCCGCAAACGCGCGGTAGTTGCGAAAACCGTGGGTTTCGCCCGCCAGCACGGCGGATGTGGCATCCCTCGGCTTCAAGCCGGGATATCGGACCTTCCCTGGGCGCGGTTAGGCCAGCATGCGCACCTTCGGCTCGCGTGCCCACTGTCGGGTTTTTGCTGCGGAAATGAATGCCTTGGTATCGGCGGCCGGAACCACGCCCGCATCCTTGCCGATATTGCCCGCTTTCAACAACAACTGCGCGCCTTCGTCGAATGCGATGGCCTTCAGATGCGCCCAGGCACAGCTCACGAAATCCAGTGCGGCCGATTCGCGTGTCAGCAGCTTGGCCGCTTCCGAAGACAGTAGGACTGCCACGGCATCGAACACCACCGAGGGCGTCCCTGCCAGCTGCCCATCGGCGGCCAGTTGCTTGCCATCGCTGAGCTTGGCGCCGCCAAGCTTGGGGGCGACGATCTTGACTGTTGCGCCCTCAGCTTCCGCTGCCTTGCGCACCGCTTTGATCGTCGATGCATCGGAGCCGTCGTGAATCAGGATACCGACCGTGCGTCCCTTCAATGTGTCTTTCATCTTGCCGATGACCTGCAAGGCGGGCGACAGTGGCATGTCGATCGGCGCTACTGCAGCCGGTGGTGCCGGCGGTAAGGTGGTCATACCCATGCCATCGGCCACACGCTGCGCGAGCTTCTGGTCGATGTGGCGCAGATGCCCCACGATGGCTTCGCGCACGTGTGCGGTTTCGACCTTCGACAGTTCGAACACCAGGGCCGACGCCATATGTGCCTGTTCCGGTGCGGTCTGGCTGCGGAAGAACAGTCTTGCCTGGCTGTAATGATCGGCGAAGCGTTCTGCACGCACGCGGCCCTTGGCGCCATCCTCAGCCGGGGTTGAATGGCTGGGGAATCCACGCAGCGCTTCACGCGGCGCATCTGCCTGCAGTGAGCTGGGCTCGTAGGCAACACGGCCCTTCGGTACGTCCATCTGCATATGACCATCGCGCTGATTGTTGACGAATGGACACTTGGGGGCGTTGATCGGAATCTGATGGAAATTCGGCCCGCCCAGGCGGCTCAGCTGCGTATCCAGATAGGAGAACAGGCGGCCTTGCAGCAGCGGGTCGTTGCTGAAGTCGATGCCGGGCACGATGTTGCCCGGGCAGTAGGCAACCTGTTCGGTTTCGGCAAAGAAGTTGTCCGGCCAGCGGTCGAGCACCATGCGGCCGACGATTTGCAGCGGCACCAACTCTTCGGGAATGATCTTGGTCGAATCCAGATGGTCGAACGGGAATGCATCCGCCTCGGCCTCGGTGAACAATTGCACGCCAAGTTCCCATTCCGGGAAGTCGCCGTTCTGGATCGCCTCGAACAGATCACGGCGGTGGAAGTCCTGATCGGCGCCGGCAATCTTGACCGCCTCGTCCCAGATGGTCGATTGCAGGCCCAGCTTGGGACGCCAATGGAATTTGACGAAGGTGCTTTCGCCTTTGTCATTGAGGAAACGGAAGCTGTGGATGCCGAACCCTTCGATCATGCGCAGCGAGCGCGGGATGGTGCGGTCGCTCATCGCCCACATGATCATGTGCATCGATTCGGGGGTCAGCGAGATGAAATCCCAGAACGTGTCGTGTGCGCTGGCAGCCTGCGGAAAACCGCGATCCGGTTCCATCTTCACTGCATGGATCAGGTCAGGGAACTTGATCGCATCCTGGATGAAAAACACCGGGATATTGTTGCCCACCAGATCCCAATTGCCTTCCTTGGTATAGAACTTCACGGCAAACCCGCGCACATCGCGCGGCGTGTCCACCGAGCCGGCGCCGCCCGCAACGGTAGAAAAACGGGTAAATAGCGGTGTTTTTTCACCGATCTCGGTAAAGATCTTGGCAGTGGTGTATTGGCTCAACGACTTGGTGAGCTTGAAGTAGCCGTGCGCGGCGCTGCCACGCGCATGCACGATGCGCTCGGGGATGCGCTCGTGATCGAAGTGGGTGATCTTCTCGCGCAGGATGAAATCTTCCAGCAGCGTCGGGCCGCGTGGTGTTGCGCGCAGCGAGTTTTGGTTGTCACCAACGGGAATGCCCTGGTTGGTGGTCAGCTGCGGATGCCTACCGCGGGCCTTCTGGTGCAATTCGTCGCCAGTACCGCGCGCATCAGGCGCGCTTGCGGAACGGTCGACGGAGACGGCGGATGCAGGTTTGCCGGAAGACTTGGCCATGGGAACTCCACGTTGGCGGGCTGAGATGCTGGCGATCCCCTCGAGCCTGGGAGCATGGCCGTTAACTGGATGTGTCAGCATGCGAAGCGCATGCTCACATGTCAGTGCGCACGATCGCCAAAGCGTGTGCAAGCACACATCCTGCAATGCAGATGCAGTTGCCAAGCGCGTGCGATGCGGCAGTTTCGCCAGCGGCTGGAGCAACGGGCGCACGGGGTTAGCGCAGGTCCAGCGGCTGCTTGCGCTTGGGTGCTGGGAACGCACGGTCCATCTCGGCGAGATCCCGCGCGTCCAATTGCAAGCCGCATGCGGCTGCGTTGGCGCGCACATGCGCGGCCGTTCCCGATTCTGTGATGGCGATCACTTCGCCGCTGCGAATGGCCCAGGCCAATGCTACCGCGGCGCGCGCCGATGGTGTGCAGCACCGGACGATCGAGCAGGGCGCGACTGCCCAGCGGTGAATACGCCATCACCGTGACCGCATGCTCGGCGCATGCAAGCAGGACGCGATCAATGAAGCATCGCTCATAGCCGCTCGGGCAGCACCGTGTCCGGCTTCAACTTGGGCATGTTGAGCAGCTTGGCCTGGGAGTGCATGAGTTCGTCGTCGGGAATGTCGAAGCGTCGCAGCCATTGCGCGGTGCCGACCACGCCCAGGAAGGGTTCCCAGCCCAGTGTGGCGCCGTGGAAGTCCTTGAGGGTGGTGCTGCGGAAGCGCTTGAGCAGGTGATTGACCAGCACGTAGGTGGCGGGCATGGGGTCGTCGTCGACGCTGGCGATCTCCGGCACGGGGCCGGCCTGGATGACGGTGCCGGCGCCATAGTCGTAGTAGGCGAACCAGTCGCCGGGCAGTTCGTTGCGCAGCGCGTCCAGGCCGGTGCCGCCGTCGAGTTGCTGCAACATGGCGTGGTTGATGGCGGTGAGCCAGGAGATGGTTTTGATGCCGTCTAGTGTCGCGTTCCGCATGTACCTTTTCTTAATCTGGCGTTGTCCAAGGATGACCTTTGGAAGCTGGAGCGCTCGCTCATGGGACGACCCGCTAAACCGTTGGTTGTCAGCGCCGACGATCGTGTGCAACTGGAGTCGATGGCTCGCTCGCAGAGTTTGCCGGCGGCCTTGTCGCGCCGCGCGCAGATGATCCTGCGCATGGCCGACGGCGAGCCGCAGACGGCAATTGCGCATCGCTACGGGGTGAGCCGGCCAACCGTCACGTTGTGGCGTACCCGCTATCGCGAGCGCGGCATTGCCGGCCTGCACAACGAACTCAAGCCCGGCCGGCCGCGCACGACCAGCGATGAAAAGGTAGCCGAACTGGTCAACACCGTCCTGACGCGCAAGCCGAAAGGTCACACGCACTGGTCGCGCCGCACGCTGGCGGTCGAGACAGGACGTTCCACCACCACCGTCCACCGCTACATGACGCTGTTCGGCCTGCAGCCGCATCGCTCCAAGCGCTTCAAGCTCTCCACCGATGCGTTCTTCATCGAGAAGGTGCGCGACATCGTCGGCCTGTATCTGAATCCGCCGGATCATGCGTTGGTGCTGTGTGTGGACGAGAAGAGCCAGGTACAGGCCTTGGAGCGTACCCAGCCGGTGCTGCCGATGGGGTTGGGGTACGTCGAAGGCATCACGCACGACGACGTGCGCCATGGCACAACGCCCCTTTTTGCCGCGCTGGACGTCGCCAACGGCAGCGTCATCACCCAGTGCAAACCCCTGCACCGACATCAGGAGTTTCTCTCATTCCTGCGACATGTAGACGCGCAGGTGCCGCAGGATCTGGACGTGCATCTGATCTGCGACAACGACGCCACCCACAAGCAGGTCGAACGCTGGTTTGGCCTGATCACCCAACGGACGATCAGGCGCGGCTCCTTCGACTCGGTGGCCGATCTAAAGCGCAAGATCAACGCCTTCGTGGAGCACTACAATCAAAACCCGCGACCGTTCAAATCGACTGCGACCGCTGACTCGATCCTCGCCAAGATCGAACGGGTTTGCAAAGTTATCAACGGAACGCCACGCTAGGGCGCTCGGAATCACGCGTGCGGCTGCTGCGTGTCGACTCTTCAACCAACCGTCTGATCGAGAGGTCGGCTGCCCAGTCGTGGCCTGAAGCTGTATGGTTCGCGCATTCGGCTGGACGCCGGCTCGGGGTTGGTGCGTTGGAAACGATAATCGTGTTGGCGGCCCTGGTACTGATTGCCGTGCCTGTGGGTGTAGTGGTGGCGCTGGTGTGGATTGCCCGGTTGCGGCGGCGGGTGTCCTCGCTGGAGCAACGGCTTGCCCAGTGGCAGGCCGGCACTGCGGAGCGCGCGGATGCGCCAGCGTACGCGCAGGGCAGGACGTGGGAGCGGCCCGAGGTGGTGTCCGATCTCGACGCCGGGCTAGTTTCCCGTGCGGACGGCAATGTGCCAGTGTCCGGCACATCTGGCGCAGCTCAACGTGGCGAAAGCTGGCAGGTGGCTGCTGCTGCGGAGCAGAACGCGGTCGATGTGTCCGTGGTGCCGCCACCGTTGCCTGCGCAGACCCCTGCAACTGCGATAGCGCGCGATGGAACCGCGATGTCGGAAGTTCCCGGCCAGCACTCTCAGCCGGCGCAACCGCAACCAGCGCAACCGCAACCAGCGCAACCGCAACCTACACAGCCGCAGCCACCTCAACGACCTCAGATTCCGTCCGAGCCCTGCGTCATCGTGCGTGCAGCCAGCGCATTGAAGCGTTGGTTCACCGAAGGCAATGTACCGGTCAAGGTCGGCATGCTGGTCCTGTTGGCAGGGGTGGCATCGCTGCTGAAGTACGCCAGCGACCAGGGCTGGATGCGGATGCCGATCGAGCTGCGCTTGGCCGGCATCAGCGTTCTCGCATTGGTCGGTCTGGTGTTTGGTTGGAAGCAACGCGAGCAGCGACCGGGCTTTGCGTTGGCATTGCAGGGCGGCGCCATTGGCGGCTTGCTGTTGACGGTGTTCGCGGCCTTCAAGTTGTACGCGTTGCTGGATGCTGGACCTGCGCTGGGCATCAGCGTGGTGCTGATCGCGGGCATGTGCGTGTTGGCCGTGTTGCAGGATTCGCGCACGCTGGCGGTGCTGGGCGTGCTGGCCGGCTTCCTTGCGCCGATCGGGTTGTCCACCGGCAGCGGGAATCATGTCGGGCTGTTTACCTATTACGCGATACTCAACGCTGGCATCGTGGCGATTGCGTGGCTGCGTCCGTGGCGCGTGCTGAACCTGCTGGGGTTTGCGTTCACTTTCGGCATCGGCATTGTGTGGGGTGCGCTGCAATACACCCCGGCAAAATTCGCCACCACCGAGCCGTTCCTGTTGCTGTTCTTCGCCATGTACGTGGCGATCCCGGTATTGCATGCGCGCCGCGGCGACGGCAGTGCAGGCAAGGTCATCGATGGCAGCCTGTTGTTCGGGACACCGCTGGTGGCCTTCGCGTTGCAGGCAGGCCTGCTTGAGGGCGATCAGCTGCCGCTCGCGTTGTGCGCGGTGGTGGTGGCCGCGGTGTATGCAGGCCTGGCAAGCTGGTTGTTGCGCCGGGCTCCCACGCGCTTGCTGGGCCAGGCGCACGCGATGCTGGCGGTCGGCTTCGCCACCCTGGCGATTCCGCTGGCATTGTCGGCACGTGCCACTGCGAGCGTGTTCGCGCTGGAAGGCGTCGGCCTGTTGTGGCTGGGCTTACGCCAGCAACGGCGGATCCCTCAGATCAGCGGCGTGGCGCTGCAGTTGCTCGCGGCGGTAGGTGTCGCCTTCGGTGTGGATGCCTGGCGCTACGACGCGGTAGCGGTGGCCAACGCGACCTGCATGAGCACGTTGCTGATCGCGCTTTCTGGCTGGGTGAGCGCCTGGTTCCTGCGCGATGCAGGGCATCCACGGTGTGCGCTGGTGGCGTATCTGTGGGGGCTGGGCTGGTCGACGTTCTGCGGTGTGCACGAGATCCTGCGCTTTGCCGATCTGTGCAGCGAACCAGATCTGCTGCTGGGCTTTGTCGCACTCAGCCTGTGGCTGGCTGCAGAAGTGCATCGCCGGCGTCCCGCAACGGCGTTGGTGTGGACGGTGATGTCGGGTCTGGTGCTGGCAGCGCCATTGGCACTGTGGCAGGGCCAAGCGCATACCCAGCCGTTCGCGCATTGGGGCGCGCTGGCGTGGGGTGTGTTTGCGGTGGCGGGCGCACGAGCGCTGTGGTGCCTGCGTACGCAGCAAGGCGCTGGCGCGATGGCGGCGCAGTTCATCTGGTGGCTGCTGTGGCCATTGGTGGTGGCGTTGGGTGCAGCCTGGTGGGCCGATGCGTTCTTGCTGGCGAATGGCTGGCGTTGTGCCTTGCTGGCGGCGCCTTGGCTGGTCGTGGCGAGCCTGGGATTATTGCGTTGGCCCTGGCTGGCATGGCCGCAGGGCGCCAGCTTCGATCCTGCACGCAACGCGTTGCTGAGTTGCGTGTTCGCGGTGCTGGGCATCGGCTGGCTATTGGTGTTGCTGGACCCGGTGAGCGCGGCACCGTTGCCGTGGTTGCCGCTGCTGAATCCGGCCGAGCTGGCGCAACTGGCGGTGCTGGCCTTGCTCGCGCGCTGGGCCTGGTCGGTACCGGCGCCGGCATTGCTGCAGCGTTGGCGCGTGACCGCGCTTGGTGTGCTCGGCTGGGCATTGATCACCGGCAGCACCTTCCACAGCGTGCATCACTGGGGCGGCGTGCCGTGGGATTCTGCGTTGATCGGCGCCACCTTGTCGCAGACCAGCCTCACCATCGTGTGGAGCGTGCTGGGCGTGCTGGGCTGGGTGATCGGCTCGCGTCGCGGGCAGCGTGGGTTGTGGCTGGGCGGCGCGTTGCTCATGGGTCTGGTGCTGGCGAAGCTGGTGTTGGTCGACCGCCAGCATCTGGGCAACTTGCTCGGCATCGGCTCGTTCATGGCCTATGGTCTGTTGTGCACCGTAGTGGGTTACCTGGCGCCGGCACCGCCGCGTCCGCTGGCGACAGAAGCGACTGCTGTCGAAGACGACGGCGTCGAAAAGGAGCAGGCATGAAATCGATGCGATGGGCGCTACTGGTGATGGTGCCGATGCTGGCGCATGCCGCTGATGTGCGGCAGGACTACCGCCAGCAGTGGCCGCTGCAGGTAACTGGCTCGGATGCCGGCATCTATCAGTTGACCTTGAACGCGGCGGTGTATCGCTCCGCGCACGACGCGGCGCTGCGCGATGTCACGGTGATCGATGCGCGTGGCGAAGAGCTGCCCGCCGCCTGGTTGCCCGCGGATGCAGCATCGGCGGCTGCGGCGCGCCGGCAGCGCCTCCCCCTCTTTGCGGTGCCGGCCGGTGCGGCGCCGGCCAATGGCGATCTGCAACTGATCGCCGAGCGCGATGCCAGCGGTGCGGTACGTCGTCTCGAAGGCCGCGTTGTGACCGGGGCTGCCGCCGCTGCAGGCAACGGTGGGAGCTGGTTGATCGATGCCAGCGCATTGCGCGATCGCCCGCGTGCCCTGCTGCTGGATTGGGACGGCGACATGCCGGTGCAGGCTCAGTTGCGCGTGGAAGGCAGCGACGATCTGCGCGACTGGCGCGTGCTTGCTTCAGACGCTACGGTGATGGCGCTGGACAATCAGACGCGGCGATTGCAGCAGCGCCGGATCGCACTCGATGAGGGCGCGCGTTATCTGCGCCTGGTGCCGGTGTCGGGCCAGTTGCCGGCGTTGCGCGTGGTCGAGGCGGAGCTGGAGGGCATCACCGCGCCCGCACCGCTGCAGTGGCTTGAATTGCCAGGCACCGCGAAAGATGCAGCGGTGGTGTATGCCCTGCCGGGACGCTTTCCGATCACTCGGCTCGATGTCGGTGGCAGTCAGGCCGAGGCCGTCGAGTGGATCGTGGCAAGTCGTGATGCCGATGATGCGCCATGGGTACAGCGTGCCGGCCCCTGGTTGGCGTATCGGCTGGGCAAGGGGGCGGCCGCCGCGTCGCCGCCGCAACTTCTGTCTGCCCCAGTGCGCGATCGCCAATGGCGGCTGGTCGCTGCGCAAGGGCGCAGCACTGCGGTGCCGAGCTTGCGCGTGGGGTATCAGCCCGAGCGGCTTATGTTTCTCGCTCAGGGCCAGCCGCCGTATGCGCTGGTCGCCGGCAGTGCGCGTGCGCACCGCGGCGACGCACCGCTGGCCTCGATGCTGCAGGCACTGCGGCGCGAACGCGGCGCGCAGTGGCAACCGGCGCAGGCCAACGTCGCTGCGCAGGCACAGCCGCTGGCGGGCGAGGCCGCGCTGCGACCGGCCGCCACGCCGCGTGACTGGAAACGTTGGCTGCTGTGGGGCCTGTTGGTCGGTGGTGCCTTGCTGGTCAGTGGTTTCGCGGTGAGTCTGCTGCGCAGTGCATCGGCCAATCGCAACGGCTAAGCGCACCCGCGTCGCGCGGCGGTTTGCCGCTGCGGCGCGAAGGTCGGACAATAGACGTCCCTCGTGACCCAGGCAGCCGTATTGCCCGTCGTGTTCGACCAAGCGTCCCCCGCGTTGCCAACCGGATTGGCGGCGTCACGCGTGGTGAGCCATCCGCGAACTACCCGACCCGCGTCACCGCGCAACGACATCACAATGGCTGACCACCGCCAGCTGCCATCGCAACCATTGGCCGTTACGGCGCAGCGCTCAGACGCTTGCCACGGCACGCATGCTGCGTCTTCTGCATGACCAATTCCCCATCCCCCTCCCTAGACCGAACGAGCTGAGCCCATGTCCATTGTCCGCATGACCGACCTCGATCTCTCCGGCAAGCGCGTGCTGATCCGCCAGGATCTCAACGTGCCGATCGACAACGGCCAGATCACCTCCGAGCAGCGCATCACCGCCTCGGTGCCCACCATCAAGCTGGCGTTGGAAAAGGGCGCGGCCGTCATGGTCACCTCGCACCTGGGTCGCCCCAAGGAAGGCAGCTGGACCGAAGAAGATTCGCTGGCGCCGGTGGCCACGCGTCTGGCTGCGTTGCTGGGCGTGGACGTGCCGCTGGTCCGCGACTGGGTCGACGGCGTGGAGGTCGCACCGGGCCAGGTGGTGCTGCTGGAAAATTGCCGCATGAATGTCGGCGAGGGCAAGGACGACCAGACGCTGGCGCGCAAGTACGCCGCGTTGTGCGACGTGTTCGTGATGGATGCCTTCGGCACCGCGCACCGCGCGCAGGCCTCCACGCATGGCGTGATCCGCTTCGCGCCGGTCGCAGCAGGCGGCCCGCTGTTGATGGCCGAACTCGACGCACTGGCCAAGGCGCTGGACAACCCGGCCAAGCCGCTGCTGGCGATCGTGGCCGGCAGCAAGGTCTCCACCAAGCTGGAGCTGCTGTCCAACCTGGTCAACAAGGTCGACCAGCTGATCGTTGGCGGCGGCATCGCCAATACCTTCATCGCTGCAGCCGGACACCACGTGGGCAAGTCGTTGAACGAGCCGGACTTGATCCCGACCGCCAACCAGATCGTGGCCGACGCCAAGACGCGTGGCGCAGAAATTCCGCTGCCCACCGATGTGGTCGTTGCCAAGCAGTTCCTGCCCGACGCCGAGGCCAGCGTGAAGGCGTTGGATGCGGTCGATGCCGACGATCTGATCCTGGATATCGGCCCGCAAACCGCGCAGCGCTATGCCGAGCTGATCGCCAGCGCCGGCACGGTGGTGTGGAACGGGCCGGTCGGCGTGTTCGAATTCGAGTCCTTCAGCCACGGCACCGAAACCTTGGCGCGCGCGATCGCCAGCTCCAAGGCGTTTTCGATTGCCGGTGGTGGCGACACCTTGGCCGCAGTGGACAAGTACGACATCGCCAAGGACGTCACCTACATTTCCACTGGCGGCGGTGCATTCCTGGAGTTTCTGGAAGGCAAGACCTTGCCGGCTGTGGCCGCACTGCAGGCCCGCGGTCAGTGAGTGCAGCCACGCTGTTTTTCGATCTGGACGGCACGCTGGTCGATTCGGAGCCCGGCATCGTCGCCAGCATCGTGTATGCCTTCGACGAACTCGGGCAGCCGCGTCCATCTGCGCAGACCTTGCGCGCGTGGATCGGCCCGCCGTTGCGCGACAGCTTCGCCGAGTGTTTTGCAAACGATCCAGGGCGGGGGCAGCGTGCGCTCGGGCTCTACCGCGCGCGCTACGACGCGGTGGGCTGGACCGAGCTCAGCGTGTTCGACGGCATTGGCGAGGTGGTCGCCAGCCTGCAGCGCGCCGGTCATCGTCTGGCGGTGGTGACCTCGAAGAATGAGCGCTATGCGCGGCGCATCGTCGAGCATCTGCCATTTGGCGCTTGCTTCGAGGAGGTGATCGGTGCCAGCGAAGACGGCGAACGTCGCTTCAAGCCGGACCTCATTGCCGAAGCGCTGCGCCGTTTGCAGATCGAGAAAACTGGCTGCGTGATGATCGGCGACCGGCGCATGGATATTGATGGCGCCAATCACCACGGCATCCATAGCATCGGCGTGTTATGGGGCTTCGGCGACGAGGCTGAGTTGCGTGCCGCCGGTGCCGGTGCACTGGCACGCACCCCGGCTGACCTGGTGGCGTTGCTTCAGTGATGAACAGTGCGCGTCGGCCGTTGCGTTGGCTTGGTCGACGCCTGCAGCCGCGGTTCGCATCGCGCTGAACACTCTTCATCGCTGCCGGGTTAGGGTGGCGACCGCCCGCATTGCGTATGGCAGCGCGGGCGTAGGCGTACGTACTGTCCCGCACTGTCTGTAAGACATGCCGGAATCGGAGGATGGCTATGCCGCAATGCCATCCTTGGTGCGTGACGTGTGTGTTAATTTTCGCGGTTTTTATAGGGAGGCCATCATGAAAGAACGTCAACGCCGTACCAAAATTCTCGCCACCCTCGGACCGTCAACGGATGCGCCCGGTGTGCTGGATACGTTGTTCAAGGCGGGCGTCAACGTGGTGCGCCTCAACTTCAGCCACGGCGACCCGTCCGGGCAGGCCAAGCGTGCTGCCGAAGTGCGTGCCGCTGCGGCCCGCGTCGGCGCCGAAGTCGGCATCCTTGCCGACTTGCCGGGTCCGAAGATCCGCATCGAGCGTTTTGCCGAAGGCAAGATCAAGCTGACCATGGGCGATCGCTTCGACCTGGTGGCCGATGCCAATGCGCCGGCCGGCGACCAGCACCAGGTCGGCGTCAGCTACCTGGGCCTGCCGCAGGACGTGACTGCTGGCGACGTGCTGCTGCTCGACGATGGCCTGATGCAACTGCAGGTCACCGACGTGCAGGGCGCGCGCATCGTTACCACCGTGCTCAACGATGGCGTGTTGTCCGACCGCAAGGGCCTCAACAAGCAGGGCGGCGGCTTGTCGCTCGGCGCGTTGACCGAGCGCGACAAAGAGCTGATCGGTATCGTCGCCAAGATCGGCGTGGATTTCATCGCCGTGTCGTTCTGTCGCAATGCGCAGGACATGCAAGACGCCCGTCAGATCGCCAAGCAGCACGGCTGCGACGCGCAGCTGGTGTCGAAGATCGAGCGCACCGAAGCGATCGAAAACCTGGTCGAGATCGTCGAAGCCTCCGATGTGGTGATGGTGGCGCGTGGCGACCTGGGCGTTGAAATCGGCGATGCCGAATTGCCCGGGCTGCAGAAGAAGATCATTCGCGAATCGTTGGCGCAGAACAAAGTGGTGATCACCGCCACGCAGATGCTGCAGTCGATGGTCGAGAGCCCGATCCCGACCCGCGCCGAAGTGCTGGACGTGGCCAATGCGGTCATCGACGGCACCGATGCGGTGATGCTCTCGGCCGAAACCGCCGCCGGTGCCTATCCGGTGCGTGCGGTGGAAGCGATGGCGCGTATCTGCCTGGGTGCCGAGCACCAGTTCGAATTCGATACCGACTTCGAAGCGGCGCAGCGTAATCTGCAGCGCGCCGACCAGGCCATCGCGATGGCGACCATGTTCCTGTCCGAGCACATCGGTCTGGGCGGCGTGGTGGCGTTGACCGAATCCGGCGGTACCCCGCGCTTTCTGTCGCGCTTCCGCTCCAACATGCCGATCTATGCGTTCACCCGTCACGATGGCGCGCGTCGCCAGATGGCGATGATGCGTGGCGTGTTCCCGATCAACTTCGACAGCCGCGGCCTGACCCCGCGCGAAGCCGCACGTGCGGCGATCCGTCTGTTGGTGGAGAACGAGCGCATGGGCCCGGGCGACCGCGTGGTGTTTACCAGCGGCGAGCACATGGAAACGCACGGCGCCACCAACACGCTGCGTTTGCTGGAAGTGGGCGACGACGGCCGCGCTACCGGTCTGGGCGAGCTGTAACGTCCGTTGACCCCCTCCGGCGCACAGCCGAGCCGGAAGACGTGACACGCAGCGGCGACCCCAGGGTCGCCGTTGTGCTGTGTGGCGATGCCGGGGGCGGGGCGAGTGCTCTACCCGTGGCCGGATTGTTGGTCAGCGGCCGGATCCGGCGAATGCCCAGCCACGCAACATCGCCAACTTACTGCCGCAATGGCATCGAGATGGCGCGCTATGTGTGGCACAAGCTGAGGCCTGTTCGCGATGTGTCGCATGCCACATGCCACATGCGCAGTGCTACGCAGACGGCGAAGCGGCGAAGTGGCAAGAGCGCCCAACACACACGAATTCGAACCAACTCACGCATGGCTCTGTGCAACCGCGCCGTCGCACGTCGTCACAGCCACTTCTCACTGTGCTGCAGGCAACCAGCCACGCGCCATGCTCAGCTCTGCCGATTCCCGATTCCCGATTCCCGCGATGCGAGCAGCACCAGACATCCTGTCACGCGTATCACGTGTAATCGGTTGCAGACATTCCGTGAAGGAATGTCGACGAGTTTCGTCGCTATACTTTCGTTCTCCCCGCAGCTGCCACAGGAACTACATGAGCATCGAACAGCTTGCCGAAACCGCCCAGGCCATGGTCGCCCCGGGTAAGGGCATCATCGCCATCGACGAATCGACCAGCACGATCGCCAAGCGTTTTGCCAGCGTCGGCATCGAGAACATCGAAGAAAACCGTCGCGCCTACCGCGAACTGTTGCTGACCACGCCCAAGCTGAGCGACTACATCTCCGGCGCCATCTTGTTCGACGAGACCATCCGCCAGAAGACCAAGGATGGCGTGCCGTTCGCCGAGTACATGACCGCCCACGGCATCATTCCGGGCATCAAGGTCGACAAGGGCGCGCAGCCGCTGGCCGGCATGCCGGGCGAGCTGGTCACCGAAGGCCTGGACGGCCTGCGTGCACGTCTGGAGGAGTACTACACGCTGGGCGCGCGCTTCGCCAAGTGGCGTGCGGTGATCACCATCGGCGAAGACATCCCGTCCGGCACCTGCATCGAGGCCAACTCGCATGCGCTGGCGCGTTATGCCGCGTTGTGCCAGGAGCAGGGCCTGGTGCCGATGGTCGAGCCGGAAGTGATCATGGACGGCAGCCACGACATCGAAACCTGCTACGAAGTCACCGAAGCGACGCTGCGCTCGCTGTTCGGCGCACTGTATGAGCAGAACGTCGTGCTCGAAGGCACCATCCTGAAGGCATCGATGGTCATCTCCGGCAAGAGCTGCGAAGAGCAGGCCAGCATCGAAGAGGTGGCCGAGTCCACGGTAATGTGCCTGAAGTCGACCGTGCCGGCGATCCTGCCGGGTATCGTGTTCCTGTCCGGCGGCCAGACCGACGAGCAGTCCACTGCGCATCTCAATGAAATGCACCAGCTCGGCACTCTGCCGTGGCCGCTGAGCTTCTCCTACGGGCGTGCCATGCAGCAGGCTGCACTGAAGCTGTGGGCCAAGGACATGACCGTCAACTTCGCCAAGGCGCAGCAGGTCATTTACGAGCGCGCCAAGGAAAATGGCCTGGCCGCGCTGGGTAAGTGGAAGGGTTGATCGATTGATGACGGCTGCAAGGCCGTTGCATCGCTGAAAACGAAAACGCCGGCAGCGATGCCGGCGTTTTTGCGTGTGGCATCTATGCGTTGAGCAGGATGCAACGCGAATGCAAAGGGCGCCTTGCGGCGCCCTTTGCTTCAACACGATTCGCTTCAATTCAATCGGTCGATGCGACATCGCACCGACGCCCAGCAAGGGTCAGGCCGCGGCAGTTTCCTGCGTCGCCAACGCCTGCTGATAGGCCTTGTAGGTTGCCTCGTTGTAAGCTACCAACACGATGTGCTTGGGCACTTTGTGCGAGCGCTGCCAATCGCGTGTTTCGGTCACGGCAATACGGGCTGCCTGATGCAGCGGATAGCCGTAAATGCCGCAGCTGATCGCCGGGAACGCAATCGAGTGCAGCAACATCTGCTCGGCCAGCTTCAGCGACTGCCAATAGCAGTTGGCCAGCTGTTCCGGTTCGTTGTGCTTGCCGTCGCGCCACACCGGGCCGACGGTATGGAACACATGGCGTGCCTTCAGATTGAAACCGTCGGTGATGCGGATTTCGCCGGTGGGGCAACGCACGCCCGGCCGCACGTGCGGCAATGCCTTGCAGGCGTCGAGCAGACGTGGGCCAGCGGCACGGTGGATGGCGCCATCGACGCCGCCCCCGCCCAGGAGTGATTCGTTGGCGGCGTTGACGATGACATCGACGTCGAGTTCGGTGATGTCGCCTTGCCAGACTTCGATTCTCATGGCAAGATAATTATGCGAATTGCATGATGGGTGCGTGATGGGGAGCACGCTTCGGAACCCTCACGCTAGCGGCCATTCATTTCATCCGCTGCGACTGTCGCACGGGGTGGAATTTGCGCCGTTCGACGCCATCCAGCGCCTCTTCGGAGCGATCGGCTGCATCAATTGCCGCGCACATCTTGTGCGTGTCGTGCGTTACAACCAGCGGCGCACGCGCGCGTAATAGTCGCTGTAATGACGGCCGAATTCGGCCCGCAGACGCGCCTCTTCAAACGGAATGACATAGAGCTGCAGTGCGAGCCATGGCAGCGGCACCAGCGCGACGGCCCACAGCAGCCCAAGCTGCAGGCAGAGGCCAACGTAGCTGAGCACCAGCGCAAGGTACATCGGGTTGCGGGTGAAGCAATACGGACCATCCAGCACCAGACGCGAGGGATGGCCACTCGGCATGATGGTGGTACGCCGATGCGCAAACAGAACGAAGCAGCTCACCGCCAGCGCCAGGCCGAGACAGGCGATGCCGCCGCCAGCCAGTTCGATCCATGCAAGCGGCATGGGAGCGGGCAGAGGCAGCTCCAGCGCATCCTGCAACCACGCGCCCAGACCCAAGGCCAGCGCAAAATGGACCGGGGAGGTCATCTTCACCAGCCACGGCGCCCGCGAGGCAGGGGTGTCGCTGTGTCCATACGGCCGGTTGCTCACACATCTCTCCCTACATTGCGGCCGTTATCCTAACGTTTCCTTGACATCGGCGGGAGTGCAGGCGTTCTGGAGCCCCAAAAGCAGGGGGGACTTGCGCGCGGTTTTGCTCCGCACCTGCGCTGTCGCGCGTGCCTCGGTCATGCTGCGAAGCCGATAGCCGATAGCCGGAACGGTCTCGGATCCAAGGCCGCCGATTGCCCGCCACGATGCATCGCGTCGGGCGCACAGGCCCTGCGCATCTCGGTCGAAAAAAAACCGCGCATCGCGCGGCTTCATCCCTCGGCATCCACCGCGATGCGTCAGGGCAGCCCGGCCAGCCAATCGTCGTCGGAGCCTTCGTTGACGTCGGCAAACAGGGGCGTGGAGAAGTAGCGTTCGCCAGTGTCGGGCAGCATCGCCAGGATCACAGCGCCGGGCGTCGCGCCTTCTGCCACCTGCAGCGCGGTGGCGACGGTGGCACCGCCGGAAATGCCGGTGAAGATGCCTTCTTCGGCAGCCAGGCGCCGCGCGACGGTGATGGCGTCGGTGTCTTCCACGCTCAGTACTTCATGGGCGACATCGCGGTTGAGCACCTCGGGCACGAAGTCGGGGGTCCAGCCCTGAATCTTGTGCGGCTTCCAGTCCTGGCCCTGCAGCAAGGCGGCGCCCGCCGGCTCTGAGGCGGTGATGCGCACTTCCGGGCGCGCAACGCGCAGTATTTCGCCCACGCCGGTCAGCGTGCCGCCGGTCCCCCAGCCGGTGACGAAGTGGTCCAGCCGGTGGCCGGCGAAATCGCGCAGGATCTCGGCGGCGGTGGTGTTGCGGTGGTAAGCCGTGTTGGCCGGATTGGCGAACTGGCTGGCCAGAAACCAGCCGTGCTGTTCGGCCAGTTCCTTGGCCTTGCGCACCATGCCGCTGCCGCGCTCGGCAGCCGGGGTCAGGATGACCTTGGCGCCATAGGCACGCATCAGCTTGCGGCGCTCGATGGAGAAGGTTTCCACCATGGTGGCGACGAACTTGTAGCCGCGCGCTGCGGCCACCATGGCCAAGGCCACGCCGGTGTTGCCGGAGGTGGCTTCGACAATGGTGTCGCCAGGTTTGAGCAGGCCGCGCTGTTCGGCGTCGAGGATGATTGCCAGCGCCAGCCGGTCCTTGACAGAGCCGCCGGGATTGAACGATTCCACCTTGACGTACAAGCGCACGTTGTCCGGGGCGAGGCGTTGGAGTTTGACCACCGGGGTATGGCCGATGGTGTCGAGAATGTTGTCGTACAGGGCCATGGAGTCTCCGTCGGGATCAGGCTGCGTGGGCGAGTGTGGGCGTGTCGGGCGTTGCGAGAGGTGAGTGCGGCAGTAGTGGGGCGCTCAGCGGCGCGTTGCCGAACCAATGCAGCGTCTGCGCCAGCGCCGCCACTTCGCCCAGGATCAGCAATGCCGGTGCGGCGACGGCGTGCTGCCGGGCGATAGTGGCCAGGCTGGCGAGCGTGCCGGTGATCACGCGTTGCTGCGGGCGTGAGCCGTTTTCCACCAGCGCGAACGGGGTGGACGCGGCGCGCCCGGCCTGCAGCAGCCGCTGCTGGATGGCATCCAGACCGGCCACGCCCATGTAGAAGGCCAGCGTCTGGCGTTCCTGGCCGAGCGCGTGCCAGTCCAGCGTGTCCAGTGAATCCTTGCAGTGGGCAGTGATCAGTCGCAGCGATTGCGCGTGGTCGCGATGGGTGAGCGGGATGCCGGCATAGGCGGCGCAGGCGACGGCGGCGGTGATGCCGGGAATCACCTGGAAGCCGATGCCGTGCGCGCGCAGGAATTCCAGCTCTTCGCCGCCACGACCGAACACGAACGAATCGCCGCCCTTCAATCGCACCACGCGGTGGCCGGCGCGGGCATGTTCCAGCATCAGCGCGTGGATCTGTTCCTGCCGGGTGCTGTGGCCTTGCGCCGATTTGCCCACTGCGATGAGACGCGCGCCAGGCCGTGCCAGGCGCAGGATCTGCGGGCTGACCAGGCGGTCGTGCAGCACCACCTCGGCCTGACGCAGCGCACGCAGCGCGTGCCGGGTGAGCAGGCCGGGATCGCCGGGGCCGGCGCCGACCAGGCTGACGCTGCCAGGTGCCAGCGTGCCGATTGCGCTGCGCGGCGCGGGGGGGCGCACAGGAGCCGTTGCGGACGCGGCAGGCGCCGCATCGTGGGTGAGCAGCCGGCGGGCGTTTGCTGCATGGCGGATGGCGTCGTTGAGCGTTGCCGATTCGCTGGCGGCGATGGCGAGCCACACCGGTTGATCGGGCAGCGCCAGCCATGCCGTGTCGAAGCGCCCTTCCAGCCAGCGCAGTTGCCTGGACTGCGCCCAGCGCCGCAACTGCGCGGTGAGCTCGGGCGCGCCGACCAGCGGCAGCGCACCGGCCTGCAGCAACTGGGCGGTGGCGCGTTCGGCATCGGCACCGCCGCCGACCACCAGGACGGCACGGCCACGCAGGTCGGTAAGCAATGGGAACGCAGAGGCCACGGGAACGAAGGCATCCAGAAGGGAGGGTCAGACCGTAACGCCGGCTTAATAGCTGTCGGAAATGACTTCATACACCCTAAAAATAGCGTTCGGTTATAAGCTTGAACGGAGAACTGCTCTAAAGTCGAAGTCCTTGTAGCGCGTCGCGCCTTTTTTGGATATGAGCCCATGACGCTGACCCAACTTCGCTATCTGGTGGCCATCGCCGATGCCGAGCTGAACATCACGCTGGCCGCTGGACGCGTGCACGCGACCCAGCCCGGCCTGTCCAAGCAGCTCAAGCAGCTGGAGGACGAGCTGGGCTTTCTGTTGTTCGTGCGCAAGGGGCGCAGCCTGGATGGGGCAACGCCAGCCGGTGTGGAAGTGATCGAGCGTGCGCGTGCGGTGCTGTCGGAGGTCAACAATATCCGCACCTATGCGGCCAACCAGCGCCGCGAAAGCCAGGGCCAGCTGACCCTGACCACCACCCACACCCAGGCGCGCTTCGTGCTGCCGCCGGCAGTGGCGCAGATCAAGAACGCCTACCCGCAGGTCAGCGTGCATTTGCAACAGGCTGCCGAAAGTGCGGCGCTGGATCTGCTCGGCCAGGGCGATGCGGATATTGCCGTGGTCAGCACTGCCGGCGGCGAGCCGAGTGCCGGGATTGCAGTGCCGCTGTACCGCTGGCGGCGGCTGGTGGTGGTGCCGCGCGGGCATGCGTTGGATCACCCGCGCACGGCGCCGGAAATGCACGCGTTGTCCGAGCATCCGCTGATCAGCTACGACTCTTCCACGCGTCCGGGCTCATCGCTGCAGCGCGCGTTTGCGCAGATGGGTCTGGAGCCGAGCATCGCGTTGACCGCGCTGGACGCGGATCTCATCAAAACGTACGTACGTGCCGGGCTCGGCGTGGGCCTGGTGGCGGAGATGGCGGTCAATGCCTTCGACAAAGATCTACGCGCCTGGCCGGCGCCCGCACCGATTGCAGAGTGCATCGCCTGGGCGGTGCTGCCACGCGACCGCGTGCTGCGCGACTACGCATTGGACCTGGTGCATGTGCTCGCGCCGCAAATCGACAAGCGCGACCTGCGCCGCGTACTGGACGGCAATCAGGCGCCGAACTGGCCATTGCCGCCGACCTGGGAATCGCTGACCCAGACCATCACCAGCTGACTGGCCTGCGATGACTGAGCCGCTATGTCCCGCACTGAGCAGACTGTGGTCGTCCGAGCCGGACGGCGGCATGTCGCTGCAACTCTCGGCCAGCATTGCGGGCCGAGAGCATGAAGTGTTGACGGTGCTGGCCGACCCACGCGACGAAGCGTTGTGGGTAGCGTTGCAAGTGGGCGACACGCGCGTGCAGATTCCGCTGGACATACTGCGCAAGGCGCTTGAAGTCGCAGCCGAGGATGTGCATTCGGCGGCGTGGTTTGCACGCCAGGATGGAGATGCGTCCGGGCTCTGAAGCTGCGATGCGAGCGGCCAACAGACCGTAGCGGGCTGTCGTCCGGCGGTGTGGACTGCGCACAGCGACGGAGGTGGACGCGTGGTGCATGCGGATATTGAGCACTGGCCGTGCGCTGCGGCCGGGGTTGGTCAGTTCGCTGTTTTGAACCGGTTGAGAAAGGTTGCACGTGCTGCTGGCGTTGACGCAACCCGACGCGGCTTTTCCGGAAACCAGCGGATTGGTGGGTGCAGGACGCTGGTACGTTGAAACTTGCTCGCTGCGCATCACGGCCGCGTTCGCTTGGAGTGGCTAGCAAAATGATTGCGCAGCCGACAGGCGGGCGCGACCGGTGCGGCATCCACCACGCGTCCACTGCGGCTCTGAGCGCGCCGTCTGCGCCCGCCTGACAGCTGCTCGCGACGTTTTGTTAGCCGCCCTTAGTGGTTGCGGGGGGGGGCTGCCCAGGGAATTTAGGGTTGTGTTCGCTGTTTGCGCTTGTTGCGTTGCGGCATAACGGTGCCGAAAAAAATCCTGCGGAATCAATGTGATGTTCTCTTGCTCGGCAGACCCGTGGCACGGGCTGTCGGTGATTTCCCTCACCCGTGTCGGGGCTACGCAGTCGGCGTCTGCGCAACGCATCAAGTTGCGCGCTGCCGTGTCGAAAACCCTTATAGCAGCCATGACGCGACACTCTCGAACGTCTAGGGGTGGACGGCGCAGAGCCGGCGATGCGGTTGATCGCATTAGCCGGTGTGCTTCGCAGTGTCGTCGAAGGGTTGCTAGCGCTGTCGCATCCCTGTTGCACGAGGCTCTGCACAGAGCGGCTGGCGCACCCGGGTCCCTGGGGAGAGACCTGGCGTGTTTGGTGGCGGATCCGGGTCGGGAGCCCGGATCCGCTTTTTTTTCAGAGCAGCTAACAAAACGTAGCGAGCCGCAAGGCGGGCGCGGACGGCGTGCTCAGAACCGCAGTGGACGCGTGGTACATGCCGATTCCGAGCACCGGCCGCACCCACCTGACGACTGTGCAGTCATTTTGTTAGCCGCTCTAAAGCCGCAGATTGCCGAAACAATCTGCAAGCCCCAGACCTTCAAGCCAGCGGAATCCGCACTGAAAAACAGGTGCCGCCTTGCGGGCGTGGGCGCACACCCACCTCGCATCCCAATGTCTCGGCAGTGCGATGCACGATCCACAGACCAATGCCCAAGCCGTCGCTACGGGGGTCGGCTTGGCGAAACGCCTGGAATATCTGCTCGGGTTGCTCCAGATTCAAGCCGATGCCGCTGTCGATGATTTCCACCACGGCAAAGCCGGGGCGGCGGCGGGTGCCGACCAGCACGCGGCCGCGTTCGGTGTACTTGATGGCATTGCCGACCAGGTTGCCGATCAAGGTGGTCAGCAAGGTGGAATGGCTGCGCACGCGTAGCGAGGTAGGCACATGGCGCAGTGCCAGGCACTTGTCGATGGCCGGCTGCCGCCACACGCCGAGAACCGAATGCAGCACGTCTTCCAGCTGCAGCGATTGCAGGTCCGGCATGGCCGCCTTGCTCGAGGCCGCCAGAGCGGCCAGCTCGTCCATGCTGCGGCCGACCAGGCTGATCGCATCGCGCGCAGTCACCAGGGGCGGGATGGAATCGACGTTGGCATGCCGGCGCATCTTGTCGATGGCGTAGGCGGCAGTGCGCAGCGGAGTCTTCAGATCATGCCCGGCGATGGCCATCAGGCGGCTGCGATACCGATCGGATTCTTCGGCGGCCGCCAATGCTCGGCGCAATTCCAGATGCGCCATGGTCTGGCGTGCCAGTGCGCGCAGGGCCTCCACCTGCTCATCGGTGATCTGACGCGGCTTCCGGTCCAGGACGCAGACCGTGCCCAGCGGCAGGCCGTCAGGCGTCTTCAGCAAGGCGCCCGCGTAGAAGTACAGCGGCGCTTCGCCGGTGACCAGCGGATTGCGTGAGAAGCGGATGTCTTCGCGCGTGTCGGGCACCACCAGCACATCGTTGTCGAGCAGCGCATGCGCGCAGATCGACTTGAACAACGGGGTCTCGCGCTCGCCCATCCCGAGTTCGCTCTTGAACCACTGGCGGTCGGCATCGACCAGGCTGATCAGCGCGATCGGCGTCTGGCAGATGATCGAGGCGAGCCGAGTGATGTCTTCAAACGCCGCTTCGCGCGGTGTGTCGAGAATGCCGTAGCTTTGCAGCGCCTGGAGACGGAGCGCTTCGCTAAGGGGCTTGGGTGCGCAAGGAAGCGGCTCGGCCGCGAGATTGGACAGGACGGTACTCATGCGCGCAAATTAAAGAGTGTTAAGCCGCAAGCATAGGGCATGACAAGGCCCCACATGTGTCTGCGGTCACGGAGGTGGGATGAAAATGTGACTGCCTCGCTGGAGCACGGCTCGCAGGTGAGGTCGGCGTGACCGGGAGCGGGGTTGGCTGCGCAGCGCGCGGCGGCGGCGGCGGGGGCCACGTCGGCGGCGGGCGTGCCGGCTGCCCGCGCATGCCCAGGCGTCGGTCGTCAGATGCCGCTGGCCCGGCCGGGTGCGACATCCAGTCGCGCGTTGGTCACGGCCATCGCACCCGGTGACATGGCGGCTTACACTGCGCGGTATGCTGCGTTCGTGCCGTCGCCACCGGTTATTGCCCCTGCTTGCCTGTCTGGCGGTGGTGCTGATGCTGGTGGCTCCGTTGATCAGCCGCTGGAGCCAGACGCAGTCGACCGAGCCGATGTGCATGAGTGCCCCGGCAGTGTCGGCAGCGAGCTGGCTGCATGCCGATCATCGATACGAACCGCCCGTCATCGCTGCGCAGGCGCACCCCGGCGCCGCGTTGGCGACGCAGCATCCCGGCAGCCACGACGCAGCGATACATGGCGAGGCCTGCGACTACTGCGTGTTGGCCGCACGCGTGCTGCCATTGCTCATCGTGGCATTGCTGTGCCTGCTGCAGCTGCGGCCAACACCGGTTCCGGCGCACATCCAGGCAAGTGCACGCTCGGTCTTTCGGTGGGCTGCGCTCGGCGCACGTGGCCCCCCGCTGCCCGCGTAAGGTTGCCCCTGCGCGGGCGTCATGCAGCTGTGCCTAGTACGCGCCTGAGCTGTCGGCGTCGCTGCCGGGCCTCGCGGACGACCCGCTCCCTATGCGAGTGATGCCAATGCGCGCCACGGTGTTGGCAGCGCACGGCTATGCGGCCGTGCTGCCACGGCAAAAGGTTGGTCATGCGTCTAAGGTTGTTGAAAACGATGTGGTATGCGCCGTCGTTGGCGCTGGTGTGGGGGCCGGCATGCCATGTGCAGGCACAGGATGCGGCACTGACGCTGGGCAAGGTGCAGGTGCGCGAACACGCGCAGCGCAGTCCGAGTACGGCGCGCGTGTTGAGCTCGGTGGATGTGATCGGCGGCGAGCTGCTGCACGATCAACACGTGGACTACAGCTGGGAACTGCTGATGCGTGCGCCCGGGGTGCAGGTCACCCAGTTCCGCATGGGCACGGATGCAGGGCGGTTTTCGTTCCGCGGCTTCAATGGCGAGGGGCGCATCAATGCGGTGAAACTGCTGATCGACGGCATTCCCAGCAACGACAATGCCGGCGCCATGCCGTACCTGGATGCCGTGTTTCCGCAGGACATCAGCGCGATCGAGATCGTGCGCGGCACCAACGACGCGCGCTATGGCTTGAACGCCATTGCCGGCAGCGTGGACGTGCTGACCCGTACCGGCGGCAACGATGGCCGCTTGAGCGTGACGGCCGGCAGCTTCGATGCGCGCGAGGTGCAACTCAGCAAAGGTTTCGAGCAGGGCGCATGGAGCCAGAACTATATGCTGGCCTGGCGCGACTCGGACGGCTATCGCGATCATGCCGATGCGCGTAAACGCAGCGTAGCGGGCAAATGGTTTTACACCGACCCGGACGGTGCATTCCGCGCCGGACTCACCACGCGCTATTACGACAACCATGCACTGGAAGCCGGCTATCTGGACGCCGCCACCGCGCGTGCGGCGCCGCGTAGCTCGCCGGACTATGCGCAGAACGACCGCAGCCAGCGCCGCCTGCGTCAGACCGCGTTGCATGCGGACGGCGAGCTCGGTGAGCAGGCGCAATGGAGCGCCAAGGCCTACCAGAACGACTACCGCAATCAGCGCTGGGTGCGGTTTTCTGCTGCCGGCCTGCAGCAGGAACGCGATACCGATGAGACCCATCGCGGGCTGTTGCTGCGTAGCAACTGGCAGCCGGACTGGGGCGCGCTCAATGCCAATCTCGAAGCCGGCGTGGATGCGCAGTGGCAGGAAAATCAGTCGCAGCGGTACCGCACCGTGGCCCGCGTACGCGGTGCGCAGTTGCGCGATTGGGATTACGACCTGCGCACACGTGGTGCGTATGTCCAGGCGGTGCTGACGCCGTTTGCGCGCTTGCAGCTGGTGCCGGGGTATCGCATCGACCGCGTCGATGGGCAGTTGCACGATGTGCTGGCCGGCAGCGTTGCGCCGACCTATGACTACGGCACCATCAAGCAACCCAAGTTCAGCGCGAGCTACCGCGTGGGCGGGCAGAGCAGCGTGTATGCGAACTGGGGGCGCACGTTCCAGATCGGCAGCGGCGATGGTGCCTACCGTCGCCAGTCCGGCGATCTGGGGCCATCGATCAACGACGGTTGGGAGACCGGCTTCAAGTTCGCACCGTCGACCCTGGTGGATGGGCGCCTGGCGTATTGGGAGCAACGCGCATCCGGTGAAGTGGCGACCGTTCTTGGCGTGAATGGCGTGGTGGGCATTGGCGCTGTGGCCAATGTCGGCCGCACGTTGCGGCGCGGTTGGGATGCGCAGCTCAACCTGCAGCCGGCTGAGCACTGGCGCGCATGGGTATCGTATTCGCGGCAGAAGGCCATGATCGCCACCCCCGATCCGAGCGCACCGGCCACGCGCGGCAAGGAGATCGAAAACGTGCCGCACTGGCTGGCGACCGCCGGGCTGGAGTGGCAGCTCAGTTCGGCGGTGCAGTTGAGCGCCTGGGGCAACGCGCAAGGTGATTACTATCTGGAGCGCACCAATACGCTGGGCCGTGCCGGTGGCGATGCCTTGCTCAATCTGGGCGCGCGCTGGAATGTGGATGCGCGCAACGCGCTCAGCCTGCAGCTGCGCAATGTCACCGATCGTGCGTATGTGTACGCCTGGTACGACAGCGGCACCTCCGGCTATTCGCCCGGCGATGGGCGTGCGTTGTCGCTGTCGTGGGATTGGAGCTTCTGATGCATGCAATGACGGACGGCAGTGGCGTCGCCGAGGCACGCCAAGGTAGCCGCTGGCGCTTCTATCGCGCGGTATGGCGCTGGCATTTCTATGCCGGACTGCTGGTGCTGCCTTTCATCATCTGGCTGGCGGTGACCGGGGCCGCGTTCTTGTATCAGGGCGCGATCGATCGCAGCGTGCACCATGATTTGAAGGTGGTGCCGGTAGGCGATACGCGCATGCCTGCACAGCAGTTGGTCGCCGCTGCACAACAGCGCTACGGCGGAAGCTTGTTTGTCTACATTACGCCCAAGCGCGCCGATGCCAGTGCCGAGATCGGGCTGGTAGATGCACATGGGGCGCGGCGGGTGGTCTATGTCGATCCATACCGTGCGCGGGTCTTGGGCGCCTTGCCGGAGCACGGCACGCTGAGCTGGACGATCCGCCGGCTGCACAGCCTGGCGTTGGTCGGGCCATATGCGCGTGGCCTGATCGAAATGGCGGGCGGTTGGGCGATCGTGCTGGTGCTCACCGGTGTGTATCTGTGGTGGCCGCGCGGGCGACGTGGCGTGGTGATCAGTGTGCGTGGCAAGCCGAAACAGCGACTGTTCTGGCGCGACCTGCATGCGGTGACCGGTGCCGGGGGTGGCGCGATCCTGCTATTCCTGGCGCTGACCGGCATGCCGTGGTCGTGGCTCTGGGGTGCGCAGGTCAATCGCTGGGCCAATGGGCATGATTTTGGCTATCCCGCCGGGTTGCGTGTGCAGCAGCCGATGTCGCAACAACGGTTGGCAGACAGTGGTGAGCCGGCGTGGTCGTTGCGGCAGGCGCGCTTGCCGGAGTCTGTGTTGCCTGCACGCCTGGCTGAAGGGGGGGATGAGCCGCTGCATGGCGAGCACGCGAATGGGCTGCAGTTAGGCAACGAGTACTCCGGGCACACGGCGCGCACGGTAGCCCCAGGGCATGCAGACCACGAAGAGCACGAAGAGCACATAGCCCAGTCAGAGCAGTCAGCCCAACACGCGCACTCGGCAGATAGCGCGCATGCTGCCAATGGCGATGCCGGCGGCGTTGCTGGGCCGGGACGGGGAGCGATCGGCCTGGATGCGGCGATTGCGCGCTTCGATGCACGCGGCATCCTGCCGGGATATAGCGTGGCACCGCCGCGTGGTGCGATCGGGGTCTATACCGCGACGGTATATCCGGCCGATCTGCAGCGTCAGCGCGTGATCCATCTGGATCAATACAGCGGCACGGTGCTGCTGGACATGCGTTACCGCGACTACGGGCCGCTGGCCAAGCTGCTGGAATGGGGCATCAACGTGCACCTGGGGCAGCAGTACGGCACTGCCAACCAGTTGATCCTGTTGTTCGCCTGCTTGGCGATTGTGCTGTTGTGCGTCAGCGCGGCGGTGATGTGGTGGAAGCGCCGCCCAAGCGGAGGGCTGGGCGTGCCGCCGTTGCCGGCCGATCCACGGACGCTACGCGGCCTGCTGGTGCTGCTGGTGTTGTGCGGGCTGATCTTCCCGCTGGTCGGCCTGTCGTTCGTGCTGATGTGGGTATTGGATCGTTACTGGATGCAGCGTACGCAAGCGGATGCGGCAGCAGGATGATGGGCGCGCGCCGATGCCGAAGCGCTGATGGCAGTACGTTGCGATCATGACTGGATGCAGCATGCCCAGGCAGACGCCGCACATTCTGATGAACGCGCCCTCGGTACAAGCGCGCATCGCAGTGGGCTGCCGCGGCTAGATATCCTCGTGGATGCCGCACTCCCGCTTCAGGCCAAAGAAGCGCGTGTCTTCCTCGCGCATGCCGGGTTCCCAGCGACGCGTGGTGTGGAAATCGCCGATGGACACGTAGCCTTGTTCCCACAGTGGGTGGTACGGCAGCTCGTGCGCCTGCAGGTACTGCCACACGTCGCGATCGGTCCAGTCGGCGATGGGGCTGATTTTGTAGCGCTCACCGCGCTTCTGCACGATTGGCGTCTGCGCGCGGCCGCCGGATTGGCTGCGGCGCAGGCCGGTGAACCAGGTGCCCACGTTGAGTTCGTCCAAGGCGCGGCGCATCGGTTCGACCTTGCGCAGGTTGTTGTACTGATCGATGCCGACCATGCCTTGTTCCCACAGGCGGCCGTGGCGCGCTTCCATCCAGGCGCGGCTGACCAGCGGGCGATATACCTTGAGATTGAGCTTGAGCCGTTCGGTCAAGGCATCGGCGAAGCGGTAGGTTTCCGGGAACAGGTAGCCGGTGTCGATCAGGATCACCGGGATGTCCGGGCGTTGCTGGCTGAGCAGATGCAGCGTCACTGCCGATTGCGCGCCGAAGCTGGACGACAGCGCCGCGTCCTGCGGGCCGTGCTGCAGCGCCCAGGCCACGCGTTCGTCGGCACGCAGGCCTTCCAGCTGCGCATTGAGCGCGTCCAGATCGTCCAACGCGGAAGAGGTGATTGATGCGGCAGGTAGCGCGGTCATGCGAGCAATTCCAGATCGAGGCGACGGTGCGTGGGGTAAGACGGCAATGCGATCAGGCCGGCGCGGTGGAGGAAATCGCCGAAGCCTTCATCGTTGGCGTGGTCGCGTTCGGCGGCATAGCGCGCCAGCAGCGGTTCCAGTGCGGCCAGGATCTCAGGCTCGGTGATGTTTTCGCGGTACAGCGTGTTGAGCCGCTGGCCGCGGCGGTCGCCACCCAGCATCAGGTTGTAGCGCCCGGGCGCTTTGCCCACCAGCGCGATCTCGGCCAGATACGGGCGCGAGCAGCCATTCGGACAGCCGGATAAACGCAACACGATAGGCGTGTCGGCCAGCCCGTGTTGCTGCAGCAACGGCTGCAATGCAGCGCTGAAATCGGGCAGATAGCGCTCGGCCTCGGCCATCGCCAGGCCGCAGGTGGGCAATGCCACGCAGGCCATCGCGCCGCGCGCCAGGGCGCTGGCAGAGCGATTGCCGGCATCCAGCGCGTACTGCGCAACCAGCGCATCGACGCGTGCACGCTCGCTGGCCGGCACGCCGGCGATCACCAGGTTCTGGTTGGGCGTCATGCGGAATTCGCCGACGTTCAACTGTGCGATCGCACGCAGCCCGCTCAGATGCGTTGCCGTGTCGGTATCGGCAATGCGGCCGGCCGGCAGCGACAGGGTCAGGTGCCACAGCCCGTCTTCGCCTTCCACCCATCCATAGCGGTCGCCGTTGTGCTCGAACGCGAACGGCTGCGCCGGCTGCAGCGCGAAGCCGGCGCGGCGCGCGATCTCGGCCACGATGGTATCCAAGCCATGATCGTCGATGGTGTACTTGAAACGCGCGCGTTTGCGCACTGCACGGTTGCCGAAGTCGCGCTGCGTGGTGACCACCGCAGTGGCGATATCGAGCAACTGATCGCGGGTGACAAAACCAATCACGTTGGCCACGCGCGGCCAGGTCTGCGCATCGCCGTGCGAGGCGCCCATGCCACCACCGATGCTGACGTTGTAGCCGAGCAACCGCCCATCGCGCAGGATCGCGATAAAACCCAGGTCATTGGCGAAGACGTCCACATCGTTGAGCGGCGGCGCGGCGAAACCGATCTTGAATTTACGTGGCAGATAACGGTCGCCATAGATCGGCTCGTCCTCGTTGCCGGAGCCGGACACGCGCTCTTCGTCAAGCCAGATTTCGTAGTACGCCCGCGTGTTGGGCAACAGATGCTCGGAGACGCATGCGGCATCGGCATACAGCGTGGCATGCGCCTGCGACAGCAGCGGGTTCGCGGCCACTTGCACATTGCGATTGACATCGCCGCACGCCGCCAGCGTATCGATCAAGGTGGCATTGATGGCCTGCATGGTGGCCTTCAGTTCGCGCTTGATCACGCCATGGAACTGGAACGCCTGGCGCGTGGTGATGCGCAGCGAATGATTGGCATAGCGGGTGGCGATGCCATCCAATGCCAGCCACTGCGCGGGCGTGATCACCCCGCCCGGGGTGCGCGTGCGGATCATGAACTGATACGCCGGTTCGAGCTTCTGCTGCCGCCGCTCGTCGCGAATGTCGCGGTCGTCCTGCTGGTAGCTGCCGTGGTACTTGATCAGTGTCTGATCATCCTCACGCAGCGCACCGGTCACCGCATCGGCCAGGCTCTGTTCCAGCGACCCACGCAGGCGGCGGCTTTCGGATTTGATGTCTTCGACGGAGTGGCTCATGACGGGATTCGGCATGCGTGATTGGGGATTGGCAGCAACAACGCGCGGGCATTACCCACACAACAGAACGATTGTGGACATCCGCTCCTACGACTCCCCAATCCCGACTCCCCAATCCCTGAATTAATAAACATCCCGCGCATACCGCCCCTCCACCTGGAGTTGGGTGAGATACGCGCTGGCGGCCTCGGCATCCAAGGCGCCGTGGCTGGCGACGATGTCGAGCAGGGCGGCGTGCACGTCCTTGCCCATGCTGGTGGCGCCGCACACATACACATGCGCGCCGCCTTGCAGCCAGGCATAGACCTCGGCGCCGCGCGCACGCAGGCGGTGTTGCACGTAGAGCTTTTCCGCCTGGTCGCGTGAGAACGCCACTTCCAGCGCGTGCAGTTCGCCGCGTTGCAGGGCCAGCTGCCACTCGGCCTGATACAGGAAATCGGTATTGAAATGCTGGGCGCCGAAGAACAACCAGTTGCGGCCATTAGCGCCGGTTTCCGCGCGCTCCTGCACGAAGCCGCGGAACGGCGCCACGCCGGTGCCCGGGCCGATCATCAGGATGTCGCGATCGGCATCGGCCGGCACGCGGAAGCGCGCGTTCGGTTCGATGTAGACCGGGGCGATGTCGCCTTCGGCAAGTGCAGCCAGGAAACCGCTGGCCGACCCCAGATGCGCATGCCCATGCGCCTGGTAGGTGACTTCGTCCACGGTCAGATGCACTTCATCGCCCACGCGCTTGCGGCTGGAGGCAATGGAGTACAGCCGTGGGGTGAGCGGCCGCAGCGCAGCAAGCAGGCCGGCATGGTCCCAATCCGCCGGCCAGCGGCGCAGCACGTCGATCACCTGATGATCGGCGAGCAGCGACGCCAGGCCGGCAGTCTGGGTGGGGGCGAGCAGCGCTTGCAGTTCCTGTGCGCCTGCGCGCTCGGCGTGAGCGGCGAGAAGCGGCCGCGACAGCTTGGTCAGTTCGCGCCGCGTGGCGAGCCAGGCACTCAACGCCAGCGTCTCCTCGCCGACGGTGACCGCAGCATCGCCGTTCAGCTGCAAGGTCTGCAGCACGGCATCCACCAACGCGGGCGGATTGCGATGGCGGATGCCCAGCGCGTCGCCCGGCTCATAGTTCAGGCCGCTGCCGTCCAGCGAAAATTCCAGATGCCGCACGCGCTTGCCGGGCGTGGCATACATGCGAAAGCCAGGACCCTTGAAGTCGCGTCCACTGAGGATCTGAGTGGACAGGAGCTCGGCAGCGAACGGCTGTTGATGCGACCACACCGGCGTCGCCGGGCTGCTGCGCAGCGGTGTGACGGTGGCCGAGTGCGGGCCGCTTTTGAGTTGCTCGCGGGCATGCTTGAGCGCCTGCGTGCGCCAGGGCACGGCAATGCTGTCGATGTCCAGATCGGCTTCGCCACGCGGCTGCACGCGGCTGCCGCCGAGTTCGGCCAGGCGCTCGTCGATACGCCGCGCGACGCCGCAGAAATCGGCATAACTGGAATCGCCCAGGCCCAGTACCGCGTACTTGAGCTCGGGCAGCTTGGGCGCGCGGCGGCCGGTCAGGAATTCGACCAGACCGATGGCATCGTCCGGCGGGTCGCCTTCGCCCTGGGTGCTGATCACCACGTACAGCAGCCGCTCGTTGGCCAGTTCGCGGGTGGGGTAGGTGTCGGCGCGCAGCAAGCGCACGTTCAGGCCCGCGGCTTCGGCATCGGCGGCCAGATGCTCGGCCTCGCGGCGGGCATTGCCGGTCTGGCTGCCGTAGACTACGGTCAGGCGCTGACTTTCCTGGGCGATTGCGTGTGCGTGTCCACCAGGCAACACTGCCAGCGAGCGCGGCGGCCGGCCCTGCGCCAGCCCGGCGGTGTAACCGGACAGCCACCACAGCGCTGCGGTGTCCAGACCGTCGACCAACCGGTCCAGCAGCGCCTTGCGTTCGTCGGGCAAGGGGCTGGGCGGTAGCGCGGAACTGGCGGCGGTCATTCGGATCCAGTGGCTTGGATGAGAGAGGCGATGTTAGGGAAGCGTTGCGCCCACCTGAAAGGAACAGCCGTTATCGCGTTATGCCGGCCGCTTATTTCGTCCAGTCATCGGCGCAGCACACACTGCAACGCCTTGCCCTAACCATCGGCTGGTCTGCCTGCCGACACCCACGATAGTCCGATGACCCTGCCGCCGCTGTCCCATCTCGACCGGCTCGAAGCCGAAAGCATCCATATCCTGCGCGAAGTCGCTGCCGAATTCCGGGCTCCGGTGATGCTGTATTCGGTGGGCAAGGACAGCTCGGTGCTGCTGCATCTGCTGCTCAAGGCATTTGCGCCGTCGCGGCCGCCGATCCCGTTGCTGCACATCGACACACGCTGGAAGTTCCGCGAAATGATCGCCTTCCGCGACCGCCGTGCGGCCGAAACCGGGGTGGATCTGCGTGTGCACATCAATCCTGATGGCGTCGCCCAAGACGTCAGCCCGATCAGCCACGGCGCCGCCGTGCATACCGACATCATGAAGACCCAGGGTCTGAAACAGGCGTTGGAGCAGGGCGGCTTCGATGCGGCCATTGGCGGAGCGCGCCGCGACGAAGAGAAATCGCGCGCCAAGGAGCGTGTGTTCTCGTTCCGCAATGCACGCCATCGCTGGGACCCGAAGAACCAGCGCCCGGAACTGTGGAATCTCTACAACGCGCGCACCAAGCCCGGCGAAAGCGTGCGCGTGTTCCCGCTCTCCAACTGGACCGAGCTGGATGTCTGGCTGTACATCTATCGCGAAAAAATTCCGGTGGTGCCGCTGTACTTTGCCGCCCCTCGCCCGGTGGTGGCACGCGACGGTGCCTGGATCATGGTCGACGACGCGCGTTTGCCGTTGCATCCAGGCGAAACCCCGCAATTGCGTTCGGTGCGCTTCCGCACGCTGGGCTGCTACCCGCTCACCGGTGCGATCGAATCCAGTGCCGACACGCTGGAAGCGGTCATCGCCGAAATGCTGGTCAGCACCAGCTCCGAGCGCCAAGGCCGCATGATCGATCACGCACCGGGCGCATCAATGGAACAGAAAAAGGTTGAGGGGTATTTTTGATGGGCAGTGATTCGGGAGTCGGCATTCGGGATTCGCAGGAGCAATTCGCGGCGAGCGGAAAGATCGACGGGAGCGCTCTGGCGAATCCCCACTCCCCACTCCTCACTCCGGGCACCATTGGTGCCTACCTCCAGCAGCACGAATCCAAGCCCTTACTGCGCTTCATCACCTGCGGTAGCGTGGACGATGGCAAGAGCACCTTGATCGGGCGGTTGCTGTACGACAGCAAGCGCTTGTTCGACGATCAGCTTGCGGCGCTGGAAAGCGATAGCCGCCGGCATGGCACGCAGGGCGAGAGCATCGATTACGCGTTGTTGATGGATGGGCTGGCGGCCGAGCGGGAGCAGGGCATCACCATCGATGTGGCCTACCGCTATTTCGATACCGACCGGCGCAAATTCATCGTGGCCGATTGCCCCGGGCACGAGCAGTACACGCGCAATATGGCCACCGGTGCGTCGACTGCCGATGTGGCGGTGGTGCTGGTGGATGCGCGCAAGGGCTTGTTGGCGCAGACCCGTCGGCACAGCTATATCGTGTCGTTGCTCGGCATCCGCCATGTGGTGCTGGCGGTCAACAAGATGGATCTGGTGGACTACGACGCGCAGGTGTTCGCCGACATTGCACAAGGCTACGCCGCGCTCGCCGCGCAGCTGGGCATCGCCGATGTGCAGTGCATTCCGCTATCGGCGCTGGCGGGCGAGAATCTGTCCAGCGCTTCGACTCGGATGCCTTGGTACAGCGGCCCGCATCTGCTGCAGCATCTGGACACCGTGCAGCTCGAACCGCCGGAGGCAGGTAGCGGCCTGCGTCTGCCGGTGCAGTGGGTCAATCGCCCCAACGCGCAGTTCCGTGGCTATGCAGGCACGATCGCTGCCGGCCAGGTGCAGGTGGGCGATGCAGTAGTGGTGGTGCCGTCCGGGCGCCGTACGCAGGTGGCACGCGTGCTCGATGCCAACGGCGAGGTGGACAGCGCTCGCGCCGGGCAGGCAGTGACGCTGACCTTGCGCAATGAGATCGACATCAGCCGTGGCGACATCATCGCCGCTGTCGACGATCCGCCCGAAGTGGCGGACCAGTTCGCTGGGCATCTGCTGTGGATGGACGATGCCGCGCTGCTGCCCGGGCGCCCGTATTGGCTCAAGATCGGCACCCGCACGGTCACTGCAAGCATCAGCGAGATCAAGCACAAGGTCGATGTGAACACGCAGGAGCGGCTGGCCGCCAAACGGCTGGAGCTTAACGAAGTGGGTTACTGCAATCTGGCGCTGGACGAACCCATCGCGTTCTCGCCCTACGCACGCAACCGCGTGCTCGGCGGTTTCATCCTGATCGACCGCCAGAGCAATGCCACGGTGGCTGCCGGCACGCTGGAATTCGCCTTGCGCCGCGCCGGCAACGTGCACTGGCAACATCTGGACGTGGACCGCAGCGCACGTGCGCGCATCAAGGGCCAGGCGCCGCGCGTGCTGTGGTTCACCGGCCTGTCGGGTGCAGGCAAGTCCACCGTTGCCAACCTGGTCGACAAGCGCCTGCACGCCCTGGGCTATCACACCTTCATCCTGGACGGCGACAACGTGCGCCACGGGCTCAACCGCGATCTGGGCTTCACCGACGAAGATCGCGTGGAGAATATTCGCCGCGTAGCGGAGGTGGCACGTTTGATGGCCGATGCCGGCCTGATCGTGCTGGTGAGTTTCATTTCGCCGTTCCGTGCCGAGCGGCAGCTGGCACGTGAGCGCTTCGATCAGGGCGAGTTTGTCGAAGTGTTCGTAGACGTGCCGCTGGCGGTTGCCGAATCACGCGACGTGAAGGGGCTGTACCGCAAGGCGCGTGCCGGGCAGATTCCCAATTTCACCGGCATCGACTCGCCGTACGAGGCGCCCGAAACGCCGGAGATCCATCTTCACGCCGATGGTGAGAATGTAGAGGCACTGGCGCGCCACGTGCTCGAGTATTTGGGTCTGGAACGCTAACAGCGGCTACTACGGCAGCGCAGGCGGTCGTCAGGTGAGCGCGGTCAGTGTGCACACTGGCGGTGTATGAACCCATACATGCAGTCAAGGCGCACCGGCTGCGCCCGAGTGACGGAGGTGCAGCAACGTCATAGTCGCGCTGGCCAGCCCATGGCGGTCTCAAGAGTCAAGTGCAACACCTCGAGAGACCTGCTGTTAGCGCAACGTATGGACGGACAGCCCAGCAGGCCATTGATTGTGCAAAAGTTACGTGAGCCAGTGTTTTGACAGAAAACGCGGGTCTGCAGTGGAGAAAAGTGTTGCACTTGGAACTTGAGTCGGCCCATGTGCCAAGGGCGGCAAGGGTCTTTGGTCATGGTGCAAAGCGCGTCCTTTCTGTCAATTCATGGCGGCTAGGTCGGTAAACTTTCGACGTACCCCGCCAGGATGTTCTGATGCTTGTTCTGCCCAGCGCGCGCGTCTGCGCCGCGCTCTTGTTGGCCGCTGTCCTGGCCGGTTGTAGCCGTCAGGCCAGCACGCCAGCCGCTGCCAAACCCATTCCGGTCTCTATGCAGGCGGTGACCACCCAACCCTGGAACTCGACCGTGCAGTCGATCGCCACGGTGCGTGCGCGCGAATCGGTGGCGCTCACCGCTGCGGTCAGCGATGTGGTGGAGCAGGTGTATTTCGACAGCGGCGACGAGGTCAAGGCCGGGCAATTGCTGCTGCGTTTGCGCGGCAATTCGCAACAGGCGGCACTGACCGCCGCACAGGCCACCTTCGAAGAAACCGACCAGTTGTATCGCCGGCAGTCGAGTCTGGTTGGCCAGCAACTGGTGGCCAAATCCACCGTGGATACGCAGCGTGCGCTACGCGATGCCGCGCAGGCGCGTGTGCAGCAGATGCGCGCGGAAATCACCGACCGCGAGGTGCGCGCCCCGTTTTCCGGCGTACTCGGCATTCGCCAGATCAGTCCTGGCGCGTTGATCACCTCCAGCACGGTGATCGCCACATTGGACGATGTGGCGCGCATGTACGTGGATTTCCAGGTGCCAGAATCGCAATTCGGCCTAGTGCAGGTCGGCAATTCGGTCAGCGGCAGCGCAGCGGCCTATCCCGGCGCGCAGTTCGAAGGCGAAGTGGTGACCATCGATTCGCGGATCGACGAGACCACGCGCTCGGTGACGGTACGCGCGGATTTCCCCAACGACGATCGCCGGCTGCGGCCAGGCATGCTGCTGGATGTGCGGCTGTTCCAGCCGGCGCGGCAGGCGGTGGTGATCCCGGAAATTGCGGTGGTGCAGGTGGGGCGCGAGTCGTATGTGTTCCGGGTCAAGCCCGATAGCAGCGTGGAGCGCGCCGATGTGCGCGTGGGCGAGCGGCGCGATGGCAAGGTGGAAATTCTCGAAGGCGTCAAAGCCGGTGAGCGTATCGTGGTGGATGGCACCGGCAAGCTGCGTGTGGGCTTGAAGGTCGTGGACCAGGCACCGCCTGCGTCGACCCGCCCGCAGGCGGCAGCACAATGAAACTCTCCGACCTGTCGATCACCCGCCCGGTGATGGCGGTGGTGATGAGTTTGCTGCTGATCGTGCTGGGGGTGATGTCGTTCACCCGCCTCACCCTGCGCGAGTTGCCGGCGATCGACCCGCCCATCGTCTCGGTGAATGTGGAATACACCGGTGCCTCGGCGGCAGTGGTGGAAAGCCGCATCACCCAGGTACTGGAAGACGGGCTGGCCGGCATCGAGGGCATTTCCACCATTGAAGCGCACAGCCGCAATGGCTCCTCCGATATCAGCATCGAATTCGTGCAATCGCGCGATGTGGAAGCGGCCGCCAACGATGTGCGCGACGCGGTCAGCCGCGTGTCCGACCGCATGCCCGACCAGGCGCGCGCGCCGGAGATTTCCAAGGTCGAAGCCGACGCCGACCCCATCCTGTGGCTCAACATGAGCTCCAGCACCATGGACACGCTGCAGCTGTCCGACTATGCCGAGCGCTATGTCGTCGACCGCTTTTCCAGCCTGGATGGCGTGGCGCAGGTGCGGATCGGCGGACGCCAGCGCTATGCAATGCGCATCTGGCTGGACCGCGACCAACTGGCCGCACGCGACCTCACTGTCGCCGATGTGGAAGCGGCGCTGCAGAACGAAAATGTGGAAGTGCCTGCCGGCAGTATCGAATCGGCGCAGCGCGATTTCACCTTGCGCGTGGAGCGCAGTTATCTCAAGCCCGAAGACTTCGCCAAGCTGCCCTTGAACAAGGGCGAGGGCGGTTACGTGGTGCGTCTGGGCGACGTGGCCAGGGTCGAGCTGAGCTCGGCCGAGCGGCGCGCGTATTTCCAGAGTAACGGCGTGCCGAATGTGGGCCTGGGCATCGTGCGTAACTCCACCGCCAACGCGCTGGATGTGGCCCGCAAAGCACGCGCGCGCGCTATAGAAGTGCAGAAGTCGCTGCCGCAGGGCACGAATATTTTCGTCGCCTTCGACACCACCACCTTCATCGACGCCGCGGTGGAGCGCGTTTATCACACGCTGGTGGAAGCGGTGGTCCTGGTGCTGGTGGTGATCTGGGTGTTTCTGGGTAGCGCGCGCGCCGCATTGATCCCCGCGGTGACGGTGCCGGTGTGCCTGATCGCCTCCTTTATCGCGCTGTATGCGTTCGATTTTTCGATCAACCTGCTCACCTTGCTGGCGTTGGTGCTGTGTATCGGCTTGGTGGTGGACGACGCCATCGTGGTGGTGGAAAACATCCAGCGCCGCATCGATCTGGGCGAGCCGCCGCTGGTGGCCGCCAAGCGTGGTACCGGGCAGGTGGCGTTTGCGGTGATTGCGACCACCGCGGTGCTGGTGGCGGTCTTTGTGCCGGTCGGTTTTCTGCAAGGCAATACCGGGCGGCTGTTCCGTGAGCTGGCGGTGGCGCTGGCGGCGGCGGTGGCGATCTCGGCCTTCGTGGCGCTGACGTTGACGCCTATGATGTCGTCCAAGTTGTTGCGCGCGCATGGGCAGGCCAAACCCAATCGCTTTCACCAATGGTTCGATGGGCGCATGCAGGCGGTGTCCGGTGCGTATGGGCGCTCGCTGGAGCGGCATGTGCACCGCACCTGGGTCTTTGCGCTGCTGATGCTGTTGGCGCTGGGCGCCAGCGCATGGCTGATGGGCCGCATTCCTTCCGAAGTGGCGCCGGCCGAGGACCGCGGCAATTTCCAGATCATGATCGACGGCCCGGAAGGTGCCGGCTTCGATTACACGGTGGGGCAGATGCATCAGGTGGAAGACATCCTGCGCCCCTTCGTGGGCCCGGACAAACCCATCGTGCGCGCCAACCCGCGCGTGCCCGGCAGCTTCGGCAGCAGCGAGGAAATGCACACCGGCCGGGTCAGCGTGTTCTTGCAGGATTGGGAAAAGCGCACCCGCCCCACTACCGAAGTGGCCGATGAGGTGCAGCAGAAACTCAATGTGCTCAGCGGCGTGCGTGCACGCACGCAGGTGAGCGGAGGCCTGGTGCGTCGCCGTGGGCAACCGTTCCAGCTGGTGCTGGGCGGGCCGGATTACGCGGAGATTGCGCAGTGGCGCGATCGCATCCTGCAGCGCATGGAAGCCAACCCCGGCCTGGTCGGCCCCGACTCCGATTACAAGGAAACCCGCCCGCAGATGCGCGTCAATATTGATCGCGTGCGCGCGGCCGATCTCGGCGTGCCGGTAACTGCGATTGGCGGCGCGCTGGAAGCATTGATGGGCTCACGCCGCGTCACCACCTTCGTCGACAACGGCGAGGAGTACGACGTGATGCTGCAGGCCGGGCGCGAAGGCCGCATGTCGCCGGAAGATCTCACCGCGATCCGCGTGCGCTCCAACCGTGGCGAGCTGATTCCGCTTTCCAATCTGGTGACTTTGAGCGAAGTCGCCGAAGCCGGCACCTTGAACCGCTTCAATCGCCTGCGTGCAATCACGATCACGGCGGGCCTGGCACCAGGTTATCCACTCGGCGATGCCATCGCCTGGGCGCAGCAGGCGGCGCAGGAAGAACTACCCGAATACGCGCAAGTGGACTGGAAGGGCGAATCGCGCGAATACCAGCAATCCGGCAGTGCGGTGTTGTTGACCTTCGGCATGGCGCTGCTGGTGGTGTATCTGGTGCTGGCCGCGCAGTTCGAAAGTTTTGCGCACCCGTTGGTGATCATGCTCACGGTGCCGTTGGCGGTGCTGGGCGCGCTGGTGGGCTTGTGGCTGACCGGTGGCACGCTCAACCTGTTCAGTCAGATCGGCATCGTGATGCTGGTGGGCCTGGCAGCCAAGAACGGCATTCTGATTGTGGAATTCGCCAACCAATTGCGCGACGAGGGCCGCAGCGTGCATGCGGCGATCGTGGCGTCGGCCTCGGTGCGTTTGCGCCCGATCCTGATGACCTCGATTGCCACGGTGGTCGGCGCGATTCCGCTGGTGGTGGCCGGCGGGCCCGGCTCGGCCAGCCGCGCCACGATTGGCGTGGTGGTGATCTTCGGCGTCTCGCTGTCCACGGTGTTGTCGCTGTACGTGGTGCCGGCGTTTTACAGCCTGATCGCCCCGTACACCAGGTCGCCTGAAGCGGTGGCACGCCAGCTGGAAACCCTGGACGCGCAGACACCCTCAGTGGGCGGACATGCGTGAAGGATGCCGGGCGTAGCTGCTGCCGGTGTTCGCCGATGCGGGGATGGCGCAAGGCCATCGATGCCGGCGGCCAGCATGTGCATTCGAACGCCTGACCGTCCGGAAGCGCGCTGCGCTGCGCAATACCCGCGGTGCGCAGCGGATGCCGAGCGGTGCAATACGTCTCATAAGGCGGTGCACAGGTGGCCGTCGCTGCGAACCTCGTGACGTGCCGAGCCAAGACAGGCGTGCGTTGTGGCCGCGGTTGCCCGCGCGGCGCAGCGTTGGTTCGGTCTGGTCGCCAACCAATGACCCATGACAGTCATGGATGAATATGGTGGACTTCGACGATTGCCATTGTCGGAGTTGTCGATGCGTCGTTTCGCCTGCCTGCTTGTTTCTTCCCTGCTTGCCTTGTGCTGCGGAACAGCGCTGGCGCAATCGTCCGGCGAACCGGTTCCCAATGGTCGCCTACCGACCTGGGCGGTACCGGAGCGTTACAGCCTCGCGCTCAAGATCGACCCGGAGCAAACCCAATTCAGCGGCCGCACCACCATCCGCGTGCAGCTCAAGCAGGCGTCCGACCATCTCTGGCTGCACGGCAAGGAGTTGCAGGTCAGCAAGGTCACGGTCAAGCCCGACAAGGGCAAGGCGTTGACCGCAGGCTACGTGGAAGCCGATGCGCAGACCGGTGTGGCGCGGCTGGATTTCGGCCGCACGCTCAAGCCGCAGACGCTCACCGTGGAGATCGCCTATAGCGCGCCGCTCAACCAGCAGCTGCAGGGCCTGTACCAGGTGAAATACCAGGGCAAGGCGTATGCGATGACGCAGATGGAACCGATCAGTGCGCGCTACGCGTTCCCGGGTTTCGACGAGCCTGCGTTCAAGACGCCGTTCAACCTCAGCCTGACCGTGCCCAGCCACGATCAGGCGTTGGCCAATACCATCGCCATCTCGACCAAGCCGGCCGGCAAGGGCTGGAAGACGGTGACCTTCGCCCCGACCGTGCCGCTGCCGACGTATTTGGTGGCCTACGCTGCCGGCCCATGGGACGTGGTGGATGTGGCGCCAATGCCGGCCACCCCGCAGCGCCCCAACGCCACGCCGTTGCGCGGCATTGCCGCCAAGGGCCAGGGCCCGCGCATCACGCCTGCACTGGACCAAACCCCGGCCATCATCGCCGCGCTGGAGGACTACTACGCGTTCTGCTATCCGTTCGACAAGCTCGATCTGGTCGCCGCACCGGACTTCAGCGCCGGCGCGATGGAAAACCCAGGGTTTGTGACCTTCCGCGATTGGCTGCTGTTGCTGGACAAGGATTCGCCGGCCGAGAACGTGCAGCGCTCCTTCAACGTCAACGCGCACGAACTGGCGCATCAGTGGACCGGCGATGCCGTGACCATGGAATGGTGGGATGACCTGTGGCTCAACGAAGCATTCGCCACCTGGATGCAGCAGAAGATCACCATGCAGCTGCATCCGGAATACAACGCCAATCTGGACCGTATCAGCGGTGCGCAGCATGCGATGGAGAACGACAGCCTGGTGAGCGCACGCAAGATTCGCCAGCCGATCACCGGCAATGGCGATATCGAAACCGCGTTCGACGGCATCACCTACCAGAAGGGTGCGGCGGTGCTGGCGATGTTCGAAGCCTTCGTCGGTGAAGACGTGTTCCGCGAGGGCATGCGCGCGTATATCGCCAAGCACACGTTCGGCAACGCCACCGCCGACGATCTGGTCGATGCGATCGCCGAGGCGGCGGGCAAGGGCAACGATTTCAAGGCCGCCTTCCGCAGCTTCCTCAACCAGCCGGGCGTGCCGTATCTGCAGACCGAGGTTGCCCGCGAGGGCGGCAAGACCGTGGTGAAACTGCAGCAGCAGCGCTATCTGCCGCTGGGGTCCACTGGCTCCACCGCGCAGCAATGGGGCGTGCCGGTATGCGTGAAGTACGGCAAGGGCGAGAAGCAGGTCGGTACCGCCTGCAAGTTGCTCGAAGACGGCAGTGGCAGCATCGTGCTGGAAGGCGCCGGCAAGAACACCTGGGTGTTCCCGAATGCGCGTGGCGCGGGCTATTACCGCTTCTCGCTGCCCAAGACGCAGCTCGCTGCATTGGGCAGGCAGGTCGGCCAGTTGGACGATAACGAACAGCTCGCCTACGCCGATGCGATCAATGCGGCGTACCGTCACGGCGATGCTGACAACGCGGCTGTGCTCGCGGCGATCACGCAGCTGGCGCCGTCGAAATCGGCCGATGTCTCTACCGCGCTGGTGGATCGCTTCGTGTGGATCTGGCGCTACCAGGCCACCACCGAGGCGCAGCGCGGCGCATTGCGCAAGGCTGCCGAACAGGCGTATCTGCCGCGTTTGCGTGCACTGGGTTACACGCGGCGCAGCGGCGAGTCGGTCGACGACACCGCACTGCGTGCGTCGCTGGCCGGCCTGTTCGCGCTGCGTCTGCAGAACGCAGAGGTACGCAAGGCACTGCTCGCACAAGGCGATGCGGTACTGGCTGGCGGCAACGGCGCACTGGATTTCTCCGCCGCTAACCCGGACCTGCTGGGCACCGCGCTGGCAGTGACCATGCAAGAACGCGGCGCACCGGCAGTGCAGACGCTAATCGATGCACTGCGCACGCATGCCGACCCAGCCCAGCGCAACGCCATGATCGCCGCACTGGGCGCGGTGCAGGATCCGGCGCTGCTGAAGCAGGTGCGTGATTTCGCATTGACCGATGCGATCAAGGTAGGCGAAATGAAAAGCCTGCTGATGCGCGGACACAGTTACCAGAGCTCGCACGATTCGATGTGGACCTGGTTCACCGCCAATTTCGAGCGCATCGTGCAGCGCAGCGGCTCGTTCGATGGTGGCGGCTTGCCGGCGCTGGGTGCGTCCGGGGGCTGCAGCGTGGAAGACGCCGATCGCCTGGATGCGTTCTTCAAGCCACGCCTGGCCAAGCTCAGTGGCGCCGACCGTGGCCTGGCGCAGACCGGCGAAGCGATTCGCTTGTGCGCGGCGCTACAGCAGGCGCACAAGCGTTAAAGACCATACAGTCCGGTGGTTCCGCACGGTCCCACCGCAGTGGCGTGAGCGACTCGGGATCCTCGCTCCTCATTGAGGTTCGTTCTCCTGCATCGGCCGCAGGCGACAGCGCTACACGCGCTGCTGTGGCACTGACGCCACAACAGCGTGCCAGGTTGGAGTGAGTGCTTTTGCATGCCGAGCCGATTCTGGCGAAGGCCGCCACCGGCGATGCAGCAAGCGGCACAGGTAGCGCACCGCACGACCTTCGGCGTTCGCCGGCCCTCAGTTTTTCTGCGGGCGCGAAATTACGCCTTAGTAGGAGATGGTTGCCGTGGTGGAGGTCGTGTCCAGCTGATAGTTGCATTGCACATCCAGGCCGGAGTTATCGATGATCTCCTGCCACGGCGGCGACCTGGACCTGCCTCATCCGGTAGTCGTATACGGCCACCCCGGTGAACGTGATATTGCCGCTTGCAGGATACTCGTCACAACTGTCCACCGAGTACACCTCCAGCGCGCCCGCCATGATCTGGGTCAGATCGCCATCGGAGGTGGTGCTGAGTCTTACGCTGCGTCCGCTGGTGACATTGCGGGTATCGATGTTCCAGCTTGAGCAGACGCTGCCGGCAGCACATGTCGCATAGACGTCCCCGTTGATATCGTCGCCGCTCTTGGCCGGAATGAAATCGCTATGCCAGACGACGCCGTCCGTGCAGCAGTTCCAACTGCTCAGGTCCGAGCTGTTGCTGTTGCCGCGGTAGCCCAGCACCGGTTGCAGAATGACAGGCGTATCGCATTTGCAATGCCGGACCTGATTAGCACGATCTTTCAGCACAGTCGCAGCCAGTGAGAGCCGACCGGTCGATGGTAGGACCGTCGCTCCACCGAGACCAGATCATGGCCATGAATCGTGTGCAGTTCCAAGCCGGGCTGTCGTTGCCGGCGTTCCTCAAGCGCTATGGCAACGCGCAGCAGTGCGAGCAGGCGTTGGAGATCTCGCGCTGGCCACAGGGCTTTGTTTGTCCGCGTTGCGCCGCTACCGCGCACAGTCGATTCCAGCGTCACGGCACCACGTACTGGCAGTGCACGGCCTGCTATCGCCAGACCAGCCTGCGCTCGGGCACGGTGATGGACAACAGCAA
>NZ_JBBYGR010000058.1:0-70422 GCF_038405005.1 Xanthomonas sp. JL1
TCAAGGTGCGCTGGAGGCATTGAAACGCTGCCGATCGGGTTTAGGTCGGGTGAAACGCCTGCTGTGCGACAGCGGCTACATCGGAGATCCCTTCGCCGAGGGCGTACAGGACATTCTGGGCAAGCATGTCACCGTACAGATTGCCAAGCGCAGCGAGCTGCATACCTTCAAGGTCATGCCCAAGCGCTGGAGTGTCGAACGCAGCTTTGCCTGGCTGGAGAAGAACCGGAGGCTATGGAAGAACTGCGAGCGAAGGCTCAATACCAGCTTGCAGTTCATCCATCTGGCGTTCCTGGCACTGCTGCTCAGGAGATCGTGAACAGGTTCTAAGACCGCGGAGTTTTTGATAGGGGGAGTTCTCGCCGTTCCATGAGCGTTGTAGAGCACAACTGCAGCCTGTGGGTTGCCAGCCAGGCCGTCACGCGCAATATACTTTGTTCAACTTGCTTAATGGATGAGAACGGCGGACGCATCACGATGAAACCGGCTGTGTCTGCTGTGGTCAAATTACCATGAGCATGATGGGGACGCCGTAATGGGCATGGGGATCGAGATGTTTCGTTGGGTCATGGCGGCTTTGCTGATTGGCGGCAGCGGCTACGCCGTGGCGCGGCATTTGCAGAACAGTAATACCGCCGGGCATTACCGCTCGGTCGAAGTTATTCGCCCGGAAGGCACGCCCAAGGCGATGGTGATCTTGCTGCCCGACAGTAGCCATCCAGAGGACAGCCAGCGGCTGGCCGACACGCTGAGCAACGATGGCGCGCTGGTCGCGGTGGTCGACACCGCCAAGTACCGCGAACACGCGCGCGCGCATCAGGTCGCCTGTAGCTCGCTGGCCGACGATGCCGAGCGGCTGGGCAAGAAATTATTGCGCGCCGAACATGTCGATGCGTTCCTGCCGCCGGTGTTGGTGGGGCAGGGCGACGGCGCAGTGCTGGTGCGCCAGGCAGTCGCCTCGGCCGCGCCGGACGTGCTGGCCGGCGCGGTAGTCGCCGACGCCGGTAACAAGGATCCAGGGCTGGCGTGCTCGCGCGATATGCCCAATGTCAGTCAGGGTTTCCTCGACAATTTGGCCGATGACTCCAGTCCGATGCAGATTGCTGCGGCTGTACGCGGCCACTTCCCGGCTGCGCAATCTCAAAGCCTGGGTGATTTGCCGCTCGTAGAACTGCACGCACCCGGCAGCGACCGTCTGGTGGTGATGCTCTCCGGCGATGGCGGCTGGCGCGAACTGGATAAAGGCATTGCAGCGCAGCTGCAGCAGCAGGGCGTGTCGGTGGTGGGCTGGAACAGCCTGCGCTACTTCTGGGGCAGCCGCACGCCGCAGCAAGTGGGCGCGGATCTGGACCGGGTGATCGCCAGCTATCGCGAGCGTTGGCATATTCAGCACGTCGCCCTGGTTGGCTATTCGTTCGGTGCCGATGTGTTGCCGTTCGCCTATCCGGAACTCTCGCCGGAGCAACGCGCCTCGGTGCAGTTCGTCAGCTTGCTCGGCCTTGGCCACAAGGCCGACTTCAAGGTGCGCGTCGGTGGCTGGCTGGGCTGGCATAACGATGCCGAGCGCGATGTGGAGCCGGCCATCCAGTCGCTGGACGCGCACCGCCTGCAATGCATCTACGGCGACGAAGAAAAAGACACGCTGTGCCCGGAACTGCGCGCGCGCGGCGTGCAGGTGCTGGCACGCCCGGGTGGGCATCACTTCGACCACGATCCGGTGGTGCTGGCCAATCTGCTGATGGAGGGCTGGCAGCATGCAGCGCAGACGCCGATTGCGGAAACAGCGAGTCGCTCCTAATGCTGCTCGGAACGAACAAGGCGGTGCATAACGTTTTCCAGAGCGGTTGATCGACAAGCAATCATCGCCACCGCGCACCTTCCACCATGCGAAGGTGCGCGCCGCTGAAGCGCTGCTGGCGGCCTTGCTTCAGCGAAATCCCGGATTCACTCGCCACCCCTGGCGTGTCGAAGGTCCTCTCTGGCACCGCGCAGGCCCTCCTGGCACTCCATGGAGTGGGCGCCTGCGAAGAGTGCATGGCGGCGCTGAGCGTCGGCAGTGCTGCAGGAGCCACAATGTCGCGCATGGCTTGCCGTCAGCGCTCGCCGGGCTCTACGCGCACCTCGATGCTGCCATCGGCCAGCTGTGCGCGCAGGCGCTCGCCTGCTGCCACCTCGGCGGCGCTGCGCACCACGCTGCCATCGGCAGGGCGGGTCACGATGGCGTAGCCACGCGCAACCGTGGCCAGCGGATTGACCGCTTCCAGCGAGCGCGCAATGCTGCGCAGCTGCAGTTGATCGTGCTGCAAGCGTCGTTGCATCGCCGCCTGGGGATGCAATGCCCGCAGGCGTTGCTGCAAGCCGGCCAGATGACGTTGCGGGTTGTGTGATTGCACCTGCGCGTGCCCACGCTGCACACGCGCCTGCAAGCGCTCGAGCACTTGCGTCATGCGCGCACCCAGCTGGCGACCGGCCTCTTCCTGTCGGCGATGAAGCAGTTGCAGGTGCGCCTGCGGGCTATGCGCACGCAGGCGCAGCGCAAGCCGGTCGGCGCGTTGCATGGCATTGCCCAAGGCGTGTTGCTGCAGCTGGGTCATGCGGGCCTGCGCGCGTCGCACGCGCGCGACCAGCTCGCGTTGATCGGGCACCAGCAATTCGGCCGCCACCGACGGTGTGGGCGCACGCACGTCGGCCACGAAATCGCTGAGGCTGAAGTCGGTCTCGTGGCCGACCGCAGACACCACCGGCGTCTGCGCAGCGGCAATCGCACGCGCCAGGCGTTCGTCGTTGAAGGCCCACAGATCTTCCAGCGAGCCGCCGCCGCGGGTGATCAGGATGACGTCGTAGCGCCCGGACGCATCGGCGCGTTGCAGCAGCGAGGTGATCTGTGCGGCAGCGCTGTCGCCTTGTACCAGCGAGGGCAGCAGATCCACTTCGAGTAGCGGAAAGCGCCGCGCCAGTACGCTGAGCACATCGCGCACCGCCGCGCCGCTGGGCGAAGTGATGACCGCTAGCCGCTGAACATGCGCCGGCAGTGACTGCTTGCGCTCGGCATCGAACAGGCCTTCTGCAGCAAGGCGTGCACGCAGTGCGTCGAAGGCGCGACGCAACGCGCCTTCGCCGGCTTCTTCCATATGGTCGAGCACCAGCTGGTAGTCGCCGCGTGCTTCGTACAGGGTCAGGCGCCCGCGTGCCAGCACGCGCAAGCCTTCGCGCGGCTGGAATTTCAGCCAGGTGCTTTTGGGCTTGAACATCGCGCAACGGATCTGCGCACGCGCATCCTTCAGCGTGAAATACAGATGCCCCGACGAGGGCCGGGTGACGCTGCTCAGTTCGGCTTCCACCCATACGAGCGGGAAGCTGCCTTCCAGCAGGTCGCGCGCTAGCGCATTGAGCTGGCTGGGAGTAAGGATCTGTTCGTTGCGCTCGGCCATCGCCGCATTATCCCGTAGCGAAGAAGACCGTGGGTGACTAGCTGACACACGCCCATGCAATTGGAGGCCGCATCGACGACCAGCGCGTACACGTAGCGGCCGCAGGCGCCTCAGGCGCGAGACACGCCAGCGAATGCCCGTTGGCTCACAGACCGTGTTGCGACAGCGCCCAACCAACGTGTTCGCGCACCAGCGCCGAGTCGTCGTGGCGACGCGCTTCCAGTGCGGCGATAACCTCTGGTGTGCCGGGCGCGTTGCCCAGACCCACGGCGATATTGCGCAGCCAGCGTTCGTGTCCGCTGCGGCGGATCGGGCTGCCCTCGGTGCGGCGCAGGAATTCGTCTTCGTCCCAAGCAAACAGCTGCGGCAGCGTTGCCACGTCGAGTTCATTGCGGGCGCGGAAATCGGTTTCGTCCGTACGCTTGGCGAACTTGTTCCAGGGGCAGATCAGCTGGCAATCGTCGCAGCCGAAGATGCGGTTGCCGATCGGCTTGCGCATGTCTTCGGGAATTGGGCCGTCGTGTTCGATGGTGAGGTACGCGATGCAGCGGCGCGCATCCAGCCGGTACGGCGCGATGATGGCTTGGGTGGGGCAGATATCGATGCAGCGCGTGCAGGTGCCGCAATGTGCAGTCGCGGGTGTGTCGATCGGCAGCGGCACGTCGAGATAGATCTCGCCCAGGAAAAACCACGAGCCGCCGTTGCGATCGATCAGACAGGTATGTTTGCCGATCCAGCCCAACCCGGCGTTGCGCGCCAGTGCGCGCTCCAGTACCGGTGCGGAATCGACGAACACGCGGAAGCCAAACGCGCCGATTTCGCCTTGGATACGTTCGGCCAGCTTCTGCAGCCGGTTGCGCATCAGCTTGTGGTAATCGCGCCCCAGCGCATAGCGCGCCACATAGGCGCGCTTGCCGTCGTGCAAGGTGTTCCAGGCCTCGGTGTCGTCCTTGCGGCCGTAATCCATGCCCACCGACAACACGCGCAAGGTGCCGGGTACCAGCTCCTGCGGGCGCGAGCGCTTGTCGCCGTGCTGGGCCATCCAATGCATGGTGCCGTACAGGCCTTCTTCCAGCCACCTGCGCAGATGCACCTCGTCTTCGCCCAGCTCGATGCCGGTGATGCCGCAGCGTTGAAAGCCGGCTTGGCGCGCAAGCACGCGAATGCGCGCAGCGGCATCGGCAGGGTCGGGGCGGGCAAGGACGGCGGACATGGCGACCAGTATAGAATTCCCGGCATGTACGCACCGCTCGATCTTTACGACACCGCCGCCGCGCGCACGCTCGATGCGCAGGCCACCACGCTGCTTGGCGGCGACGGCTACATCTTGATGCAGCGCGCCGGGCAGGCGGCCTGGCAGTGGTTGCTGGAACGCTGGCCGCAGGCGCGCCGCATCGTGGTGGTGTGCGGCACCGGCAACAATGGTGGCGATGGCTATGTGCTGGCGCGCCTGGCGCACCGTGCAGGGCGCCAGGTCCGCGTAGTGCATCTGCCCGAGCACGGCCCCGGCTCGGACCTGGCGCAGCGTGCCTGCACCGATTACCTGGCGGTCGGCGGCGCGATCGAATTGTTTCCGTATCCGCTGGCGCAGGCGGATGTGATCGTCGATGCGCTGTTCGGTATCGGCCTGAATCGCGCACCGGACGACGCTGCCGCTGCGTTGATCGACGCCATGAACGCGGCCGGCGTGCCGGTATTGGCGCTGGATGTGCCCAGCGGCATCGATGCAGATCACGGGGTCGCTTTCGGCGCCGCGGTAAATGCCGCGCTGACCTTGCAGTTCATCGTGCCGCATCTCGGGCTCTCCACCGGCGATGCGCTGGAACACGCCGGCGAACGTGCAGTCGCGTCGCTGGAGGTGCCGGCTGCCGCATTCGATGGACTGACGCCAGCCGCCCACAGTTGGAATGGCGACGCACTGAGGGCGCAGTTGCGTCCGCGTCGCCGCAACACGCACAAAGGCGAATCCGGGCGGGTGCTATGCGTGGGCGGCAATCTCGGCAGCGGTGGCGCCATCATGCTCACCGCCGAAGCGGCGTTGCGCAGCGGCGCCGGCTTGGTGCAGGTCGCCACGCGCGCCGAGCATGTGACCCCATTGCTGGCGCGCTGCCCCGAGGCGATGGTGCGCGCCGTGCAGGCCGATGACGACGTCGCCGCGCTCGCGAACGCTGCCGATGCGGTCGCGCTCGGGCCCGGGCTAGGGCAGGACGCCTGGGCACAAGCGCTGTGGCGCGCGGCGCTGGGCACCGACACCGCGGTGGTGATCGACGCCGATGGCTTGAATCTGCTTGCTGGCAACGCGGTGCCGGCGCGTGGCCCGCGCATTCTGACCCCGCACCCGGGCGAAGCCGGTCGTTTGCTGGGACGTTCGACCGCGCAGATTCAGCGCGATCGTCCGGCCGCTGCGGCTGCGTTGGCAAAGCGTTACCACGCAGTGGCGGTGCTCAAGGGCGCCGGGACGGTGGTCGCCGCGCCAGACGCACTGCCACGCATCATCGACGCAGGCAATCCAGGCATGGCGGTCGGCGGCATGGGCGATCTATTGACTGGCGTCATCGCGGCATTGTTGGGGCAGGGCTGGTCGCCATTCGACGCCGCCAGCCTTGGCGCCTTGCTGCATGCCTGCGCCGGCGATGCAGCTGCGCGCGCCGGCGAGCGCGGCTTACTGCCCACCGACCTGCTTCCCGAACTGCGCCGCCTCGCCAACGCTGGAGCCATTGCGTGATCGACCTCAACGGACACCTGCACGACGCGCAAACCACCGAAACCCTGGGCCAGGCTCTGGCCTCGCTGCGGCCCGCCAGCGCGGTGGTGCAGTTGCATGGCGACCTGGGCGCCGGCAAATCCACCCTCGCACGCGCGCTGCTGCGCGCACTCGGCGTCACCGGGCCGATTCGCAGCCCGACATACACCCTGGTCGAACGCTATCCGCTGAGTACCGGCGATGAAGCCTGGCATCTGGATCTGTATCGCATCGGCCACGCCGGGGAACTGGATTTTCTCGGGCTCGACGAAGGCAGTGCGAGCCTGTGGCTGGTGGAATGGCCGGAGCGCGGCGCTGGTGTGCTGCCGCCGGTCGATCTGAACGTGGAGCTGGCCGTTGCCGGCGAAGGCCGCAGCGTTCGGTTGCTGGGCCGCAGCGCGGTCGGCAACGGCTGGCTGGAGCGTCTGTCGCAGCAGCCCCAGTTGCAGGCCTTTTTTGCCGCCTCACGAGAAGAATGAACGCCAGGTTGTGGATTATTAAGGGAAATCACCTTGCAATTCACACAGTTGGATGATTGAATCCAGCGCAATGACACCGGGGATCCGCCAGTTCTGTGTTTCCGCCCTGACCGCCAGCCTGAGCCTGGCGGTTTTTGCTGGGTGGGCCGGCGAAATTAAAGGCGTGGGCGTGAGTACCGGTGCCACCGGAACCCGCGCAGAAATTCAACTGGCCGGCAGCGGTGGCTTCAAGACCTTGTCGCTGGCGAACCCGAATCGCCTGGTCGTCGATTTTCCAGATTCCTCCGGCGTGCGTGGCCTCAAGCTGCCGACTGCCGCTGGGCTGGTGACCTCGGTGCGCACCGGGCAGCCGGTGCCGGGTACGTTCCGGGTGGTATTCGAGCTGGCAACGCCGGTGACGCCACTGAAGCCGCAGATGCAGACCATCGGTAGCGGCTCGACGTTGGTGATCGAATGGCCCGGCGATCCGCCCCCGGCTGCTACCTCCGCGGTTGCCACGGCTGCAACGCCGGCTTCGGCCCCCACGCCGCGTCCGCTCAATGCACAAACCGAGGCCGCGCGCGCAACTGCCGCACTGGCCGCTTCTGCGCAGCAGCGCGCCTCCTCAGTGCCACCACCCCAACCGCAGACGCCGTCGCCCGCACCGTACGTGCCAGCGTCGGCGATGCCAACCATCACGCAGGCGCCGGTTCCGACCACCGTTGCCACTGGCATACCGACGCCGCGGCCCACCACCGATAACGCAGCGCCGACTGGCGTCGCGGGCAGCGTGCCCAACCTTGCCACCGCGCCCACCGGCAACGCATTGGCTGGCGCAGTGGCGGCCGGGAGTAGCGCAGCCGCAGCTGCCATCTTGAACGGCGACAGCGCACCGATGGGGGTTGCGACGTCAGGGAGTAGCGCAGCAGGCACCTCCAACGGCGGGTCGAGTGCCGTGGCCGCTGCCAATGACGACGACGATGACGACCTTCCGCCGCGTCCGGTCCTGCCCAACGAAGCCTCGCGGATCAAGATGGCACCGGGCATGCGTGTGCTGATCGTGGCGATCGATCCAGGCCATGGCGGCCAGGATCCGGGCGCCATCGGCCCCACCGGCAAGCGCGAGAAGGACGTTACCCTGGCGGTGGGCCGTGAACTGGCGCGCCAGATCAATGCCACGCCCGGCATGAAGGCGTACCTGACCCGCGACACCGATGTCTTCATTCCGTTGCCGATGCGTGCGCAGAAGGCCCGCGCCGCCAAGGCCGACATCTTTATCTCGATCCACGCCGACGCCGCCGAAAACCGCAGCGCCACCGGCTCCTCGGTCTACGTGCTGTCGACCAAGGGCGCCTCGTCGCAACGTGCGCGCTGGCTGGCCGACAAGGAAAACGCCGCCGATCTGGTCGGTGGCGTGCGCTTGCAGCAGACCGAAAGTACGCTGGCCAATGTGTTGCTCGACCTGGCCCAGAGCGGGCATATGAAAGCCTCCGAAGACGCCGCCGGCCATGTGTTGGGAGGGCTCAAGCGCATCGGCAACAACCATAAGTCGCAGTTGGAACGCGCCAATTTTGCGGTGCTGCGCACGTCCGACATGCCGGCGATGCTGGTGGAAACCGCCTTCATCTCCAATCCGGATGAAGAGCGTCGCCTGGTCGACCCGGCTTACCAGCGCAGGATTGCTGCAGCCGTGCTGGATGGCATCGATACCTTCTTCACCCGCCAGCCACCGCCAGGCACGTTGTTCGCCGCGCGTGCGCAGGCCGAAGCCGATGCGGTCGGCACCGTGGCCGGAGGCAGCCGCTGACCCGCTCGGATATCATTGCGCACTGATTCCTTGATGACGGCGCCCGTGCGCCGCCGGATTGCCGTGCCGACGTCTGTCTTGCTTTTTCCTCCCACGATGCGCCGCGCTTTGCGCTTCCAGCAAGGGAGCACGCGCTGATGGCGATCCGTCAGTTGCCCGAGATGTTGATCAACCAAATCGCTGCCGGCGAAGTCGTCGAGCGGCCCGCGTCGGTGGTCAAAGAACTGGTCGAAAACGCACTTGATGCCGGCGCCACGCGCGTGGACATCGAACTTGAAGAAGGCGGCGTGCGGCTGATCCGTATCCGCGACAACGGCGGCGGCATCGCCCCGGACGAACTGCCGCTGGCCGTGTCCCGGCATGCCACCAGCAAGATCGCCTCGCTGGACGATCTGGAAACCGTGGCCACGCTCGGCTTCCGCGGTGAAGCCTTGCCGTCGATCGCCTCGGTCAGTCGGTTCACCCTGACCTCGCGCCGGCACGATGCCGAACACGGCTCTGCACTGGAAATCGACGGCGGCCGCCTGGGCGAGGTCGTGCCGCGCGCACATGCGCCGGGTACCACGGTCGAAGTCCGCGAGTTGTTCTTCAACGTGCCGGCACGGCGCAAATTCCTGCGTGCCGAACGCACCGAACTCGGGCACATCGAAGAGTGGCTGCGCTCCTTGGCGCTGGCGCGGCCGGATGTGGAATTGCGCGTCTCGCACAACGGCAAGCCGTCGCGTCGCTACAAGCCGGGCGATCTGTATTCGGATGCGCGGCTGGGCGAAACCCTCGGCGAAGATTTCGCACGCCAGGCCTTGCGTGTGGATCACAGCGGCGCCGGTCTGCGTCTGCATGGCTGGGTTGCGCAGCCGCATTACTCGCGCGCCAGTACCGACCAGCAATACCTCTATGTCAACGGCCGTTCGGTGCGTGACCGCAGCGTGGCGCATGCGGTGAAGATGGCCTACGGCGATGTGCTGTTCCATGGCCGTCAGCCGGCGTATGTGTTGTTTCTGGAACTGGACCCGGCGCGCGTGGACGTCAACGTGCACCCGGCCAAACACGAGGTGCGGTTCCGCGAAGCGCGGCTGATCCACGATTTCGTCTATCGCACCTTGCAGGATGCATTGGCGCATACCCGCGCCGGGGCGACGCCGAACAGTATCGGCAGCGATGGTGCCGGCTACACAGGTGCTACCGCTGGCGAAATGGGCAACATCGCTAGCGGCGGCCCTGCGAACCATGGCAACGCACCCGGTCGCAGCGGTAGCGCTTACAGCTACGCCAACTGGACGCCCTCGCAGACACCGTTGGGCCTACGCGTGGACGAGGCGCGCGCCGCCTACAGTGCGCTGTATGCGCCACCGCCGCGCAATGCACCGCAATCGACAGGGATGCCAAGCATGGCTGGCACCGGATTGCCGGCAACCTCAGAAGATAGCGGAGTGCCACCGCTCGGGTACGCCATCGCGCAGTTGCACGGCATCTACATCCTGGCCGAAAACGCCGAGGGTCTGATTGTGGTCGACATGCACGCGGCGCACGAGCGCATCGTCTATGAGCGGCTTAAAAATGCGCACGACAGCATCGGCCTGCATGCGCAGCCATTGCTGGTGCCGATGACGCTGGCGGTGGGCGAGCGCGAAGCCGATACCGCCGAGCGCGAAGCCGACACCCTTGCCACGCTCGGTTTCGAGATCACCCGCGCCGGTCCGCAGTCGCTGCACGTGCGCAGTATTCCCGCGCTACTGGCCAATGCCGAACCGGAAGCGCTGCTGCGCGATGTGCTCGGCGATCTACGCGAGCATGGTCAAAGTTGTCGCATCGCCAGTGCACGCGACGAACTGCTTTCCACCATGGCCTGCCACGGCGCAGTGCGCGCCAACCGCCGCCTCACCGTGCCGGAAATGAACGCGCTGCTGCGCGATATGGAAGCCACCGAGCGCTCGGGCCAATGCAACCATGGCAGACCGACCTGGGCTCGGTTTACGCTGAGCGATATTGATCGTTGGTTTCTCAGGGGACGTTGATGGCAGTGCACAGGGAGAAGGGCTGGCTGCTCGTCATGCTGGTTGCAGTGGCAGTGGCAGTGGCAGTGGTCGGTTGCGGGCGCGATGCGCCACCGCCGGCCGCGCCGGTCGCACTCGACAAGACATTTCTGGCCGATACCGCCGCATGGCGCAAAGCCCGTTTGAACGAGCTGCGCGCACCCGACGGCTGGACCAGTCTGGTCGGCCTGCACTGGCTGTCGCTGAAGGCGCATTACATCGGCAGCAGTGCCGACAGCGGTATCAGACTCGCGGTAGGCCCGCCGAAGATGGGCATGGTGTCCACCGAGAACAACGCGGTCTGGTTCGTGCCCGAGCGTGGCGCCGCGCTGACCCTCGATGGCAAGCCGCTGACCAGCCGAATCCGCTTCCAGTCAGACCGCGATCCGCAGCCCACACGCATCTATTTCGACGATGGCAAAGGCGTGTTGAGCCTGATCCATCGTGGCGACCGCGATGCGCTGCGAGTCAAGCATGCCGACGCGAGCTCGCGCACGCACTTCGCTGGTCTGGACTACTGGCCGCTGGATCCGTCCTGGCGCATCACCGCGCGCTACGTGCCCAACGCTGTCGGCAAGACCATCCCGATCGTCGACATCGTCGGTATCAGCAGCGAGCAGCCCAACGCGGGTGCCATCGAGTTCGAGCGCGATGGCAAGACCTATCGATTGGAAACGATCGGCGAGCCGGGTCGGCCGATGTTCGTGGTCTTCGCCGACCGCACCAGCGGGCACGGCAGCTATCCGGCCGGGCGCTTTCTGGACCTGGACGTGCCCGATGCCTCCGGAAAGGTCGTGGTTGATTTCAATCGCGCCTACAACCCCCCATGCGCATTTACACCCTTTGCCACTTGTCCACTGCCGCCGCCGGAAAACCGGATCGACCTGGCAGTGTCGGCAGGTGAGAAGGCCTACAAGGTGCCGCACTGACATGCGCGATGTTGATATGTGCGGAGGAACACCATGACAGGGAAACGGACAACCTCGACGCGCCAGCGTGTTGCCGCCTGGTGCAGCGGCGCGCTGCTCGGCCTGAGCTTGTGGAGCGGGGCGCTCGTGCCAGCGTGGGCACGCGGTGCAAGCGATACACCGGCCGGCCCGCCCGTGCCGCTGCTATGGAAGGTCGATGGCAAGGGCGGCACCCTGTATGTGCTGGGCTCGTTCCATGTGCTCAAGCCCAGCGACTACCCGCTATCGCCGGATGTGATGCAGGCCTTCGCCAAGGCCGACCGGCTGCTGTTCGAGCTGCCGCCTGACGACGCACAATCGCCTGAGCTAGCCGGTCGCATGCTGCAGGCCGCGCGGCGCACCGATGGGCGCACGCTGCAGGACACGCTGGACGCAAAAACCTGGCAGTCACTGAGTGCCTATGCACGCAGGTACGGCATGCCGCTGGAGAGCTTGCAGCCGTTCAAGCCGTGGTTCGTGGCGCTGACGATCAGCCTGGCCGAGATGAGCCGACAAGGCATGGACCCGAACGCGGGGCTGGACCATTACCTGATGCAACAGGCGCAGGCGCGCGGCAAACCGGCCGATGGCCTGGAGCGCGCCGCCGAACAGATCGCCTTGCTCGATGGCATGTCGCCGACCGAGCAGCATCAGTTGCTGGAAGAGTCGCTGGACGAGGCCGATGCCACCGACCAGCTACGCCAGCTGCATGCAGCCTGGCGCAATGGCGACGTGCATACGCTGTCCACGCAAATGGCCGAGGACATGCGTCGCCAGTATCCGGCGCTGTATCAGGACATCAATGTCGAGCGCAATGCGCGCTGGGTGCCGCGTCTGGAACAGCGGCTCGGCAAAGGCGGCACCACACTGGTAGTGGTCGGCGCGCTGCATTTACTGGGGAACGACGGGATCGTGGAGCGTCTGCGCGCGCGCGGCTACCACGTGGAGCGGATCTGCTCGGCCTGCGCAAAGCAGGCCGGCCGCTGATCGACTGCGCCTGCGAGCGTGAGGCTCCTGGCGCAGCTTTAGACTTAGAGCGGCTAACAAAACGACTGCGCTCACCGCCAGGCGGGAGCGGCCGGTGCTCGGAATCGGCATGTAGCAGGCGTCCACTGCGGTTCTGAGCGCGCCGGCTGCTCGCGACGTTTTGTTAGCCGCTCTTAGCCGCGGTTGCGGGCCTTGCCGGTGGTGCCGTGATGATTGTTCGGCGTGCCGTGCGTGCCGGTTCCAATCGGGCCGCTGCCCAGGCCGCTTGCACCGGGCGGGTTCGGCGGCGTGCCAGGGCCAACCGGGCGACCGAAGCCGGCGCCGAAATTGCGCTGGAACTCCTGCCACAACTCCAGGTTGCGCTCGGTCAGCTGGTTCATCATCGCCCATGGCGTCTGCCCGAGCAGGTTGCCCATCTGCTGGCGGAACTGCTGCTGCTGATCCAGGAACACCTGCATGCTGCGCTCCAGGTAGTTGCCCATGAAGCCCTGCAGCGAATCGCCATAGAACCGGATGATCTGGCTCAGCAGCTGGGTGGAGAGCATCGGCTCGCCGTCCTGTTCGCGGTCGGCGATGATTTGCAGCAGCACCGCGCGGCTCAGGTCTTCGCCACTCTTGGCATCGCGTACCTCGAATTCTTCGCCATCGATGATCAATTGGCGCACATCTTCGATGGTGATATAGCTGGAGATTTCCGTGTCGTAGAGACGGCGATTGGGATACTTCTTGATGATGCGAAGTCCGGCCATGGAACGTTCACCCACACTGATAGTGCGCGCAGGATGGCGCACCGCAGCAGCGCTTGCAACAGCCAAAACGCCTGATTTGCCTAAGCGGACACATTAAAAATGTTGCGCAGCATGGTTCTCGTTGCAAATCCATGCTGCACCGCAAAGTTGCAGCAAACGTTACCAGCCCATGTGGTGGCCGCCGTTGATGTCCAGATTGGAGCCGGTGATCCATGCAGCCTCTTCCGCAATCAGAAAGGCCACCGCATAGGCGATCTCTTCCGGGCGACCCAGGCGCCCGGTGGGGATGTCGGCCTCGATCTTGGCGCGCACTTCCTCCGGCACCGCCATCACCATGTCGGTGGCCACATAACCGGGCGAGACCGTGTTGACGGTGACCCCGAATGCCGCGTTTTCGCGCGCCAGCGAGATGGTGAAGCCGTGCATGCCGGCCTTGGCAGCGGCGTAATTGGCTTGGCCGTACTGACCCTTGAGTCCGTTAATCGAACTGATCTGGATCACTCGGCCCCAGCCGCGCTTGCGCATGCCTTCGATCACCGGGCGGGTCACGTTGAAGACCGAATTGAGGTTGGTGTTGATGACCTCGTGCCACTGCTCGGCGGTCATGCGGTGGAAGGTGGTGTCGCGGGTGATGCCGGCGTTGTTGACCAGGATCTCGATTGGCCCCAGCGCCGCTTCGACCTCTTCCACCAAGGCACGCGCATGCTCGGACGAGGCCACATCGCCGCGAAACAACGCGACGTCATAGCCCTGTGCCTGCATGCGCTGCTGCCAGTCGCGCGCCTTTTCTTCATTGCGGAAGTTGCTGGCGACCCGGTGGCCCTGGTCGGCCAGGCGCTTGCAGATGGCAGTACCGATACCGCCGGTGCCGCCGGTGACCAATGCGACGCGAGATGTCATGACGACTCCAATCAACAAGTAAGGCTGAGGGCGATCCAGGAGCGTGCCGGCGCGGCCACGCCTGGATGCCGGTGCTGGGGCGCAATTCTAGTCACGCTGGCGCTCGTATGCGCAGGTAGCGCGGTCCCGCTGGCGTTGGCGCGGCAGCAACTGCGGCGAAAAATGCCGCACGGCCTGCTGCAGCAGGGTCGTGACCGTCGCGCGCCGCGGCAGCGCGTCCGGGCGCTGGCCCAGCCCGGCCCAGGCGGCGTGCAGGGCCGGCAGTGGGTCGGTATCGTCCAGCGCGGGTGCGCCGTGCGATTTGGACAGCTTGCGGCCATCGCCATCCAGCATCAGTGGCAGATGCAGGTAACGCGGCTGCGGCACGCCCAGTGCGCGCTGCAGCAGCATCTGGCGCGGAGTGGAGTCGAGCAGGTCGGCGCCGCGCACCACATCGGTGATGCCCTGCGCCGCATCGTCCACCACCACCGCCAGTTGGTAAGCCCAGTAGCCATCGGCGCGGCGCAGCACCACATCGCCCACATCTGCGTAGACATCCTGCAGCACGCGGCCGTGCAGCGCGTCGTCGAAGCCGACCGGCGATTGCGGCGGCACCCGCAGGCGCACCGCACGGCGCGCGCCGAGTGGCGCGACGCAGGCATGGTGGATACCGCCCATGCCGGCCAGGTCTGCGCGGCTGCAGCTGCACTCGAATGCCTGGCCGGTCTCCAGCAGCCGGTTGATGGCGGCAGTGTAGGCGGCGTCGCGCTCGGACTGCCGGATCACGGGAAGATCCGAGTGCAGCCCGAAGGCGGTCAGGGTGCGTAGTTGCCGTTCGGAAGCGCCGGGTTCGGCGCGCGGCGGGTCGATGTCTTCGATGCGGACGCACCATTGTCCGCCGGCATGCCGGGCGAGCAGCCAGCTGCCGAACGCAGCGAGCAGGGAGCCGAAGTGCAGCGGGCCGGTAGGCGAGGGCGCGAAGCGGCCGAGATAGGAGGGCGATGGCATGGGCAGCTGAATCGTCGGTCAGCTGCTCGCTTGATTTCAAGCCGCCGCACCCGCAGATCCGCAACAGTTCACCCCGCATCCGTGGAGCCATCGCGCCATGTTCAACCGCATTTTCCTGTTCCTGCTGACCAACGTTGCGGTGCTGATGCTCGCCGGCGTCGTGATGTCGGTGTTGGGCGTCAATCCCGCGCAAATGAGTGGTCTGTTGGTAATGGCCGCCATCTTCGGTTTCGGCGGCTCGTTCATTTCCTTGCTGCTATCCAAGTTCATGGCCAAGCGCAGCACTGGCGCGCAGGTCATCACCGAGCCGCGCACGCCCACCGAGCGCTGGTTGCTGGAGACCGTGCGCCGTCAGGCCCAGGCTGCCGGCATCGGCATGCCGGAAGTGGCGGTCTACGACGGCCCGGAGATCAATGCGTTCGCTACCGGCGCGAACCGCAACAACGCCCTGGTGGCGGTGTCTACCGGCCTGCTGCAGCACATGGACCAGGATGAAGCCGAGGCGGTGCTCGGCCACGAAATCGCCCACGTTGCTAATGGCGACATGGTTACCATGGCGCTGTTGCAGGGCGTGCTCAATACCTTCGTGATCGTGCTCGCACGCGTGGTCGGCGGCATCATCGACAGCGCCGTGTCGGGCAATCGCGACAGTGGCCGCGGCTTTGCGTACTACATCATCGTGTTCGTGCTGGAGATGGTGTTCGGCATGTTCGCGACCATGATTGCGATGTGGTTCTCGCGCCGTCGCGAATTCCGCGCCGACGCCGGCGGCGCGCAACTGGCTGGCCGCAGCAAGATGATCGCTGCGCTGGAGCGGTTGTCGCTCAATCATGGCCAGAACACTTTGCCTTCGCAGGTGCAGGCATTCGGCATTTCCGGCGGGGTGGGCGACGGCCTGCGCCGCCTGTTCCTGAGCCATCCGCCGTTGACCGAGCGCATCGCTGCACTGCGTGCCGCCAACGGCACTGCGATGTAAGTTGTCGAGTTGGTCGTCGCTTTTAGACAACAAAAAACCCGCGGAATGCGGGTTTTTTGTTGTCGCGCGATAGTGTGGAACGAGCGGAACGGTACCGGCTCAGCCGAACTCGTAGTTCATCAACGGCCCGGTCGGTGCCACGAAATCGCCCTGTACGTAATCCACGCCTGCAGTGAAGAAGCTGCTCATCGACTGCGCATCGGCGACGAATTCGGCCATTGTCAAAATGCCGGCCGGCTGCGCGCGCGAGGTGATCTCGCGGATCTTCTCCTGGCTTTCCCGGGCCGAGGCGATGTCGCCGGTGATGCCGCGATCCAGTTTGAGGAAGGCGGGCTGGAAATGCGCCAGCAACTGAAACGAATCCAGGCCCGACCCGAACTGTTCCAGCCCGACCTTGCAGCCCATCGCCGACACCGCGCTCAGGAACTGCTGCGCGTTGCGCAAATGGGTAAACACCTTCGACTCTGGCGTCTGCAGCCACAGCCGTTCACCGGGCACGCCGTACACGGCCAACTGCTCACGGATGGTGTCGATCATCTGCGGGTCGGAGAACGAATTGGGCCCGATGCGTACCAGCAGGTGCGTCTTGTGCCCGGCACGTTGCCGCTCGCCCAGTTGCCGGATCGCGCGCGCCACCACCCAGCGGTCGATCTCGGTGACCAGATCGTGCTCTTCGGCAATCGCCATGAACGCATTCGGCGACATCATTTCGCCATTGCGTTCCAGGCGCAGGAAGGCCTGATACAGCTCCAGCGGCTCGCCTTGTAGATTGAGCACCGGCTGGTAATACAGCACGAAGCCGTCGCCAACCAGGGCCTCGCGCAACTGCTTGACCCAGCGCTCTATCCGTTCTTCTTCCGCCCGATCGGCCGCGGCCGGGTCGTAGATGCTGATCGCATTGCCACCGAGCTCGGCGGTGGTGCGCACCGCTTCGGTGCCGCGATTGAGTACCTGACCAATACTGGCGATCTTTTCGCCAATCTGTACGCCGCCGATGCTGACCGTCACCGTGGCCGAACGCACGCCCACGCTGAAGACGTGCTGAGCGAACGCATCTCGCACGATTTCCGCCAGTGCGTGCGTGCGCGCGTAATTGCCGTTCATCAGTAGGGCGAAACTGTGTTCGCCGAAGCGTGCGGCAACCACGCTGTCGTCCAGCACGCTGGCGACATGCGCGGCGAGCGCGGCGATCAGTGCATCGGCCGAATCCAGGCCAAATTCCGGGAGGATGCGGGCGTAATGATCCGGCTCGATCAACAGGAAGCCCGACTGGCCTTCGCTACGACCGGCCTGCGCCACGGCCTGTTCCAGCGCCACCATGAAGGTAGGACGATTGAGTAGACCGGTGACCTGGTCGCGTTGACGCAGGTCTTCGACTTCGCGTGCCAATTCCGGGTCGAACTCCTCCCGGCGGCGGAACACCACCTGGATGCACGGCTCGCCTTCGTAGGTGGCGGTGGCAAATTCCATCGTGGCCGGGAAGGTGTCGCCTTCCACGCGGCGCGCGTCGAGTTTGTACTGCGCCGGCGGCGGCTCACCCTTGGACATCGCCTTGAGCAGCTGTTTGAAATCGTCGACGTACTGCGCGGCGATCATGTCCAGCAACGAGATGCCTTCGACATCGTCGAACGACTCGAAGCCGAACATTTCCAGATAGGCGTCATTGGCGCGGATGTGCATGCCTTCATGCACGTAGGCGATCGGGTCGCGCGAGGACGCGATGAGGGCGTCGCAGCGGCGCTCGGTTTCGCGCATCTGCGCTTCGATGCGGCGCAGCCCGCGACGGGCCTGCAGGTCGTTCCATTCCGAGCGCACCAGCGCGAGCAAGTGTGCGGGGCGGTTACGCAAGGCAATGGCACGCACGCCATGCGAAGCGGCCTCGACCAGGGCGTTCTCTTCGATTCGCTCGGCCAGCAAGATGACCGGTATGTCCTTGCCGCTGCCGGCGATCTGCGTCTGCAGGGCGCTCATGGGGATTTGCTGCGCCTGACCCAGGATGGCCAGATCGATCTGGCCCGACAGCATGTTGGCCAGTTCCTCCTGGTTTTGCGGCCGCGAAGGGCGCACCGCAATGCCGCCGTTACGCAGCGCGGTGACGATGGTCTCGGCACTCTCCACGCTGTCGTCGACGATCATCAGGCGGAGGGTGAGATCTTTGCCTTTTTGCATGTGCGGCTCCCTAGAGACGGGATTTAATACACCAAGGGGTTGGGCGCGTCCACGTGTGTGGAGCATGCCGCATCGAGTGTGAGATGTGGAGCAATATTTAAGGGTGAAATGTGTCGTTCGGAGAATGTCGACTGGGTTTGAATGCTTGCTGTTCATGCAGAGACGGCGTCTGTATTGCCGGCCCCGTTTTCGGTGAGTGACCGGCAACGCCTTGCCATCGGGGTTACGCCACGCTCCCCGCCGCATGGCCAGACGCCCACGCCCACTGGAAGTTGTAACCGCCTAGCCAGCCGGTGACGTCCAGCACCTCACCGACAAAATACAGGCCCGCCACCAAGCGCGACTCCATGCTCGCACTGGAGACCTGATTGGTATCGACCCCGCCCAGGGTGACTTCAGCCGTCCGGTAGCCTTCGGTGCCGCTGGCCACCAGCGCAAAGCTACCCAGCAACTCGGCAGCGGCCTGCAACTGCGGCGGATCCAGCTGGCGCACCGGCTTGTCCGGCAGCCACACCTCGCACAGGCGTTGTGCAAATCGTTTAGGCAGTACATCGGCCAACACGTTGCGCAGCTCGGTGGCACCGCGCTGCTGCTTTTGTTCGCGCAGCCATGCCGCTGCATCGTGACCGGGCAGCAGATCCAACCGCAGGTCGTCTCCGGGCTGCCAATACGAGGAGATCTGCAGAATCGCCGGGCCGCTGACGCCGCGGTGGGTGAGCAGCATGAAGTTGCGGAAGCTGACCCCGTTGCACTGCGCTTCGACCGGCAAGGCCAGCCCCGACAGCTCCTGCAAACGCTCCTGGTGCTTGCCGCTCAACGTGAGCGGTACCAGCCCGGCGCGCGTGGGCAGCAGCGCATGGCCGAATTGCTTGGCCAAGCTGTAGCCAAAGCCGCTGGCGCCCATGCTGGGAATCGACAGTCCGCCGGTGGCCACGATCAGCGATTGCGCCTGCACGCGGCCCTGGCTGGTCTGTACGTCAAATCCATCGCTGCTTCGCTGCATCGACAGCACCTCGCACTGGGTGCGGATCTGCACGCCGGCCGTGTCGCATTCGTCCAGCAGCATGCGCACGATCTGCTTGGACGAGATGTCGCAGAACAACTGGCCCAGCTCTTTCTCGTGATAGGCGATGGCATGCCGTTCGACCATCTCCACAAAATCTGCCGGGCTGTATCGCGCCAGCGCGGATTTGCAGAAGTGTCGATTGGCCGAAATGAAGTTGCCGGGCGTGGTGCCGGTGTTGGTGAAATTGCAGCGCCCGCCACCGGACATCAGGATTTTCTTGCCGACCTTGTTGGCATGATCGATCACCAGCACCTGGCGGCCGCGCCGGCCGGCAGTGAAAGCGCTCATCAGCCCGGCGGCGCCGGCACCGATGACCAGCACGTCGCAACGCATGCTCATTCGGCAGGAGCTTGCCGCACCATCTGTGTCAGGGTAACGCTACCGTGGTCGGCCAGCATCTGCACATCGCCGTCCTGAATGATCACGTCAAAGCGCATGCCGCGCTGGATCAGGGCGCCCAGTGCTTCGGTGGCCTGCGAGTCGAGCTCGATCACGCGCAGATTGCGGTGACGACCCATGGCATTGGCATGCTTCTTCCACCAGGTTTCGGTGGCCTGTCCGCCGTAGCCGATCACCACCGCCTCGCGCGACCGATTGCAGGCCTTGCGCACGCGGCTTTCGTCGGGCTGGCCGAGGTCGATCCACAGGTCGGGGGCGCCGGTGTAATCGCGGCGCCACAGGTCGGGTTCGTCGTCGTTGCTGAGACCACGGCCGAATTCCAGCCGGTCGTCGGCGAACAGCGCGAACGCCAGCAGCCGCACCATCAGGCGCTCGTCGGTCTCGGAAGGATGCTGGGCCAGGGTCAGCGAATGGTTGGCGTAATAGCCACGGTCCATGTCGCTTATCTGAAGTTCCGCCCTGCGGACGGTGGCGGTGAGTGCCATCAGGATGCCGATTGCAAAGGGGGCTTATGATACGCGCCTGGTCCATTCGTCGTACGTCATGTCGCCCGTGTCACAGCGGTGGGCGTGGTTGCGCGGCGAGCCAGCGATCCAACTGTGCGGCGAAGGCTTGGCGATCGCGCGCATGCAGGGCCGACGGTCCGCCGGTGGCGATGCCTGCACCGCGTAACTCTTCCATGAAGCCTCGGACTGACAGTCGCTCCTTGATGGTGTTGCTGGTGAACGGTTCGCCACGCGGGCCAACCGCGGTAGCGCCGGCTTCCAGTACGCGGGCTGCGAGCGGGATGTCCTGGGTGACGACCAGGTCGCCTGCAGCCACCCGTTCGGCGATCGCGTCGTCGGCTGCGTCCGGACCGCCTGGTACCTGGATGGCACGCACATGGGGCAGGGTGGGCGTGCTGAGAGAGTGGTTGGCGACCAGGGTCAGGGCGGTGCCGGTGCGCGCGGCGGCGCGGAACAGGATGTCGCGGATCACCGCCGGGCAGGCGTCGGCATCGACCCAGATCTGTGCAGGCTTGGGGGTGTGAAGCGGTTTCATCTGGTTATTTTCGATGGGGAGAGTCCTGACAGACAGTCGGATTTGGCCTGACTGCAAAAGATTTGACGCAGGGTGTCGCTTTTTGTCCAAAACACGAGTACTGTGCACGTACTGTGTTTGCAAGGGTCACCGTGAATCGTGGCCTGGTGCAGCCGGATCGTTACAGATCTTGCTTCATCGTTCCGCTTTACCAACGCCTGCAACTCAGTCTCAGCTCCGGCTTTTCGGATGCTGCGATTTATCCATCTATAGTTTCAGGAGTTAGTAAAATGTCAGAACGTATGAACGGTATTGTGAAGTGGTTTAACGATGCCAAGGGCTTCGGCTTCATCACCCCGGAAAGCGGCCCGGACCTGTTCGTGCACTTCCGTGCCATTCAGGGCACCGGCTTCAAGTCCCTGCAGGAAGGCCAGAAGGTCACCTTCGTCGCCGTGCAGGGCCAGAAGGGCATGCAGGCTGACCAGGTGCAGGCGGTCTAATCCGTCTGCAACCGTCAGGTTGCCAAAAACGCCGGTCGCGCAAGCGATCGGCGTTTTTTATTGCCTGAAAGAATGAGCGCGGTGACGGTCAAGCGTCCGCCTGGCGCCACTTGCGCAAAGCGATGACGCGTGGATCGGTAGGATGTGCGCTTTCCGCGCGCAGTCCTCCCATGATCACTGTTCACCATCTCAACAACTCCCGTTCCCAGCGCGTGCTGTGGCTGCTGGAAGAATTGGCGCTGCCGTATCAGATCGTGCGCCACGAGCGCGACCCCAAGACCATTTTGGCACCACCGGCCTTGCGTGCGATCCATCCACTCGGCAAATCGCCTTTGCTGGTCGATGGCGATCTGGTGGTGGCCGAATCCGGTGCGATCCTGGAGTACCTGACCGAGCGCTACGACACCGAATGTGCGCTGTCGCCGTCTCTGCGTCCGCTGGATTCGCCCGAGCGCCTGCAGTTCCGCTATTGGATGCATTACGCCGAAGGATCGGCGATGCCACCGTTGATGATGACGTTGATCTTCGGTCGCATCCGCCGTGCGCCTATGCCGTTCTTCGCCAAGCCCATCGCACGTGCGATCGTGGACAAGGCGATGGCTGGCTTCGTTGGTCCGCAGCTGTCGTTGCATCTGGACTGGATGGAACAGTCGCTGCAGTCCGGCAACTGGTTTGCTGGCGAACGCTTTACCGCCGCCGATATCCAGATGAGCTTTCCGGTACAGGCGGCTGCTGCACGCGGCGGCGGTCTGGAGAAATATCCGCTGTTGCGCGCGTTTCTGCAACGGGTCGAAGCGCGCCCTGCTTATCAGGCTGCGCTGAAGAAGGGCGGCCCGTTCGAGTTGATGGGAAGCAAGCCGGCGAAGTGATGGCTTCGGGATGCGAGTGAGGGTGGGCGGGACTGTATGTCGTCCGTCGCCTATCGCTACGACCCACCGCCTCTAACGGCGATGCATTCGCTACTCCCGCATCCCGAATTGCGACCCAGCGACCCCAACGTCGGCATCGCTGCCCACCAGTCGTTCGCAGCAGTCACTCAATACCCAGCTACGTCAGGGTGGATTGTACTTCAGTGCGCCCGACACTGGCGCACAAACTGCAGTGTGTCGCTCAGCACCTGCGAGCGCTCGGGCGGTTGACGCAACGCCAGGAGGATGCCGAGATGGCCAATGCCGGGGTAGACCTTCAATTCTGCGCTGTCGCCTCGGCGTTTCAGCGCTTGCTGCAGCGAGATGCTGTTTTGCAGTTCGACCACGCGGTCGGCATCGCCATGCAGCAGCAACATGGGCGGTTCGTCGCCGCCGACGTAACGCACCGGTTGCGATTGCCGTTGTGCGGCCGGCGCATCGCCGAAGATCTCGACCAATTCGGGATCGGTCATCGGCATGAAGTCGTAAGGCCCGGCAAGGCCCACCACGCCGCACAGCTGGTAGGGTTTGAGGCCTTGCGCCTGCAGCCAGCGGGCATCGGTGCCGAGTAGCGCGGCCATGTGCGCGCCGGCCGAATGGCCCATGACCGCCATCCGCTTAGGGTCGCCGCCGTACTCGTGCGCATGCCGGTAGCTCCATGCGGTGGCGCCCGCGGCGTCGGACATGAAGCCGTGCAGTCCGACCTGCGGATACTTGCGATAGTCGGCGACCATTGCCACCACGCCCCGGCGCGCGAGCGCGCGGCCGACCCAGCGATAATTGGCGCGCGAACCGCGCTTCCAGGTGCCGCCGTAGAAGAACACCACCACCGGTGCATCGACTGCGCCGCGCGGCTGGTACACATCCAGCGCAAGGCCGTGTGCGGGATCGAACACCTGATCGTGATGCTCGACGATGCCCGCCCGGCTGGAGGCGGCATTGATGCCGCCGAAGAAGACGCTGCTGCAGGCCGTCAGGGGCAACGAACCGAGCAGCAGGAGGGCAGGACGGAACCAGCGGGAGGCGCGCGAGGGCATGGGCAATATCGGCAGGATGGCGGGCAGGGTGATTGGTACCAGGCGCGTACGCAACGGGTCAGGCAAGCACAAACCGAGATGGCAGCGACCCGGCAACATGGTCGCCGTTATCGCCTGTATCTGGTCCGCAGCCGGCGGCTATTAGCGGCTATCGCACGTCGCAAGCATGTGCAGGACGAGCCCGCTCGGTGCAAGTCAGCCGAGTGAAGATACGGTGCGCAAGCGGCACCGGATGCGGCGCGACCCATGCCAGGTTCACCGCCGGTGGCCTAGGCTTGCCCGCATGACACAACTGCATTTCGATAACCGACTACGCCAGCAGCTGCCCGGCTATCAGGAGGAGGGGGCGCGCCGGCGCGAGGTGCGTGCAGCTTGGTCGGCCGTGATGCCGACACCGGTTGCCGCCCCGTATCTGATTGCGCATTCGGCGGAGATGGCGCATGTGCTGGGCCTGGATGCGTCCGAAGTAGCCAGTGCCGCGTTCGCCCAGGTGTTCGGCGGCAACGCGCTGTACCCAGGTATGCAGCCCTGGGCGGTCAATTACGGTGGTCACCAGTTCGGGCATTGGGCCGGCCAGCTCGGCGACGGGCGGGCGATCTCGCTGGGTGAGGCGATCGGCATTGATGGCGGGCGCTACGAATTGCAGCTCAAGGGCGCTGGCCCCACGCCTTATTCGCGCGGCGCCGATGGGCGTGCGGTATTGCGCTCATCCATCCGCGAATTTTTGTGCAGCGAGTCCATGCATCATCTGGGCGTTCCAACCACGCGTGCGTTGAGTTTGGTTGGCACCGGCGATGCGGTAGTGCGCGATATGTTCTACGACGGCCGCCCGCAACGCGAGCCGGGCGCGATCGTGTGCCGGGTGGCGCCATCGTTCATTCGCTTCGGCAACTTCGAGTTGCCTAGCGCACGCGGCGATAACGCATTGCTGCGGCAATGGGTGGATTTCACCATTGCCCGCGATTTCCCGGAGTTGGTCGGTACTGCTGAGGCGCTCTACGCCGACTGGTTCGCGCAGGTGTGCCAGCGGACCGCGGTGATGGTGGCGCACTGGATGCGGGTGGGGTTCGTGCATGGGGTGATGAATACCGACAACATGTCGATCCTGGGGTTGACCATCGATTACGGACCGTATGGCTGGGTCGACGACTACGACCCCGATTGGACGCCCAACACCACCGACGCGCAGGGTCGGCGCTATCGCTTCGGCACCCAGCCGCAGGTGGCGTACTGGAATCTTGGCCGGCTTGCCCAGGCGATGGCACCGTTGTTTGCCGACCAGGCGCCGCTGCAACAAGGGTTGAACCGCTTCCGCGATACCTATCTGGCCTGTGATCGGCGCGACACCGCCGCCAAGCTGGGGTTGGCCGAGTGTCGTGACGAGGATCTTGAGCTGATCGATGCGCTGCGCGCATTGATGCGCGACGCCGAGATGGATATGACGCTGACCTTCCGCGGCTTGATCGACCTGTCGCCTGTGCATCCGGACCCCGCACAGCTGCACGATGCCTTCTACGACGACCACAAGCGCGTGGCAAGTGCGTCGCAGTTGCAGGAGTGGTTACAGCGCTATGCCGCGCGCCTGCAGCAGGATGCGTTGTCGCCGGATGAGCGCCGCGCGTTGATGCGCCTGGCCAATCCGCGCTATGTGCTGCGCAACTACCTGGCGCAGCAGGCAATCGACCAGGCGGAGCAGGGCGACCCGTCGGGGGTGCAGGAGTTGCTGGAGGTCATGCGCCGCCCCTACGACGATCAGTCCGGGCGCGCGGCATTCGCGGCGCGGCGACCAGAGTGGGCGCGCGATCGCGCCGGCTGCTCGATGCTCTCGTGCAGTTCCTGACGCGCTCAGATGCAGGGATGCCGTAAAGCCGGCATCAACGGCGCGCGCAGCCTAGAATAGGGGTATCCCCACTGGCCACGACGCCGCAACTACCATCATGACTGACTGCAGCCGCTGCGCCGGCACCAACGCTTCCGGGCCCAACCATTGGTCGGAGCGAATCCGCGACATCGTCGATTTCCCCAAGCCTGGCATCGTCTTCAAGGACATCACGCCGCTGCTGTCGGATGGCCCGGATTTCGCCTCGGCGCTCGACGAAATGGCGCAGCCGTGGCGGACCACGCCGCTGGACGCCGTGCTCGGCATCGAGGCGCTTGGTTTCATTCTGGGTGCGGCATTGGCGCGCGAACTGCGCACTGGTTTCGTGCCGGTGCGCAAGCCGGGCAAGCTGCCTGGGCGCACGCTGATCCGGGAATATGCACTGGAATACGGCACCGATCGCATCGAAATGCACGAAGGCGCGTTGCCGCGCGGCGCGCGCGTATTGATCGTTGACGACGTACTGGCCACCGGCGGTACGTTGCGTGCGGCGCTGGGTCTGGCTGCGCAACTTGAGCTGGAGATCGTCGGCGCGGCGGTGCTGGTCGAGTTGCTGGCGCTACAGGGTCGCCAGAAATGGGCCGATGACGTGCCGCTACTGGCGACGCTTTCTTTTTGATTCGCGTGTTCTGCGGCGACCCTGGCTGCATGGAAGTGTGCGCATCCAGGTTTGCCGTGACTGAGAAAACACGCGGCCGGCATGACGCCGGCCGCGTCGTATTCAGAGCTTGCTGACCCGGAACCGGCGCCCCTTGATCTTGCCGGCGTGCAGATGTGCCAGCGCCTTGGCGACCTGCGCGCGCGCGATGGCGACGTAGGAGCGGGTGGGGTAGATGGCGATCTTGCCGATCGCCGCGCCCGAGAGTCCGGCTTCGCCGGTCAATGCACCGAGGATGTCGCCGGCACGCAGCTTGTCGGTCTTGCCGCCGTCGATGCGCAAGGTGGTCATTGCCGCCTGCGGCAGCTGCGCGGGGCGTGCGGTGGCCAGTGGTGCACGCGACCACTTCAAGGGCTGGCCTTGTTCGGCTTCCAGCGCTTGGGCGCGCGCGGTTTCACGCGGGGCGACCAGGCTTAATGCCAGCCCGTGCTTGCCTGCACGCGCGGTGCGGCCGATGCGATGGCGGTAGGTTTCGGTATCGGTGGGCAGCTCGTAATTGACCACGGCCGAGAGGTCTTCCACGTCCAATCCGCGTGCTGCCACGTCGCTGGCCACCAACACGTTGCAGCTGCGGTTGACGAAACGCACCAGCACCTCATCGCGGTCGCGCTGCTCCATGTCGCCGTGCAGGGCTAGCGCGGAGAAGCCGAACTCCTGCAGCGAGCCGGCCACTTCATCCACTTCCTTGCGGGTATTGCAGAACACCACGCTGGATTCGGGGGTGAAGCGCAGCAGCAAGCCGGCTACCGCTTTCTGCCGATAGGTGGGATCGACCTCGAAGAACTGCTGATCGATTTCCGGCGCGTTGTCGGCGCCTTCGACGGTGATTTCAATCGGGTCTTTCAGGATCTCGCGCGCCAGGGTGCGGATGATGTCGGGGAACGTGGCCGAAAACAGCAGGCTCTGGCGGTGTTTGTCGCAGCGGCTGGCAATCTCGCGGATGGGTTCTTCGAAGCCCATGTCGAGCATGCGGTCGGCCTCGTCCAGCACCAGGGTGCGCACGCCGCCCAGATGCAGGGCGCGTTTGCGCGCCAGCTCCTGGATGCGCCCGGGCGTACCGACCACCACGTGCGGGTCGTGCGCTTCCAGCGAGGCCAGCTGTGGGCCCAGCGGCATGCCGCCGGTGAGTACCACCAATTTCATGTTGGGGATGCCAGTGGCGAGTTTGCGCAGTTGCTTGCCGACCTGATCGGCCAGCTCGCGGGTGGGGCAGAGCACCAGCGCTTGCGCGCGGGTCAGTGCGGGGTCGAGCTTTTGCAGCAGGCCAAGCCCGAACGCGGCAGTCTTGCCGCTGCCGGTCGGCGCCTGCGCGATGACATCGAGCCCCCGCAGGATCGGCGGCAGGCTCTGCGCCTGGACGGGAGTCAGGACGGTGTAGCCCAGGGCGTCGATGCCGGGGGCCAGGGCCGGCGACAGCGGCAGCGCGGAGAATTCGTTCATGGCGCATTTTAGCCCGGGATTCGGAATTCGGGATTCGTCACTGCAACAGCCTGTGCTCTTGCCAATCCCCAATCCCGTACAATTGCGGCATGCCTTTAATCACTCTGCAAAGTGTCGACTACAGCGTCGGCGGCCCCTTGTTGCTGGAAAAAACCGACCTCACGATCGAGCCGTGCGAGCGTATCGCCTTGATCGGCCGCAACGGCGCCGGCAAATCGACCTTGATGAAATTGATCGCCGGCGAGCTCAAGCCCGACGATGGCGAAGTGCGCGTGCAACAGGGCGTGCGCATCGCGCGGCTGGAGCAGGAGGTGCCGCAGGGCACCGGCGGCAGCGTATTCGACGTGGTGGCCGATGGCTTGGGCGAATTGGGCCATTGGCTGGCCGAATTCCATCAGCTCAGCCACGCCGAGGTGTTCGACGGCGATGCGTTCGGCAAGGTGCAGGCCAAGATCGATGCGGCCGACGGTTGGGCGCTGGACCAGCGCGTGACCGAGACGTTGACCAAGCTGGAACTGGACGGCGATGCGGAGTTTGCGCGGCTGTCCGGCGGTATGAAGCGACGCGTGCTGTTGGCGCGTTCGCTGGTGTCCTCGCCCGATGTGCTGCTGCTGGACGAACCGACCAACCATCTGGATATTGAAGCCATCGATTGGCTGGAAACCTTCCTGAAGGGCTGGAGCGGCAGCGTGTTGTTCGTGACCCATGACCGCCGCTTCCTGCGCGCGTTGGCCACCCGCATCGTGGAAATCGATCGCGGCCAGGTCACCAGCTGGCCGGGCGACTGGGCCAACTACGAGCGCCGCCGCGAAGAACGGCTCAATGCGCAGGCGCAGGAAAATGCGCGCTTCGACAAATTGCTGGCGCAGGAAGAAATCTGGATCCGACAGGGTATCAAGGCACGTCGCACTCGCGACGAAGGCCGCGTGCGGCGCCTGGAATCGATGCGCAACGAGCGCGTGCAGCGCCGCGATCTCACCGGCAATGTGCGCATGGAAGTCTCGCAGGGCGAGTCGTCCGGCAAGAAGGTGATCGAGGCCAAGGAAGTCGGTTTCGCCTTCGGTGCGCGCACGATGGTCAAGGATTTTTCCACCACCATCCAGCGTGGCGACCGCATCGGGTTGATCGGCCCCAACGGCAGTGGCAAGACCACCTTGCTCAAGCTGTTGCTGGGCGATCTGCAGCCGCAGCAGGGCGAAATTCGCATCGGCACCAATCTGCAGATTGCGTATTTCGACCAATACCGTTCCACCCTGCGGGAAGATTGGAGCGCGATCGAAAACGTGGCCGAAGGCCGCGATTTTCTGGAGATCAACGGCAAGCGCAAGCATGTGCATGCCTATTTGCAAGATTTCCTGTTCACGCCCGAGCGCGCACGTGCCCCGATCACGCGCCTTTCCGGTGGCGAGCGCAATCGCCTGTTGCTGGCGCGCCTGTTCGCGCAGCCGTCCAACCTGTTGGTGATGGACGAACCGACCAACGATCTGGACGTGGAAACGCTGGAGCTGCTGGAAGAACTGCTGGGCGAGTACACCGGCACCTTGCTGCTGGTCAGCCACGACCGCGACTTTCTCGACAACGTGGTGACCTCCACGCTGGTGATGGAAGGCGATGGCCTGATCGGCGATTACATCGGCGGCTACAGCGATTCGCTGCGCCAACGCCGCACGCCGGTGGGCAATGCGATGGCGGTTGCCAAGGCCTCGGCTACTGCGGTGGCGACCGCCCCCGTGGCGGCTGCAGCAGCGTCGACGGACACCGCGCCCAAGCGCAAGCTCAGCTACAAGGATGCACGCGAGCTGGAGCAGTTGCCGGCCTTGATCGAGACACTGGAGCAGCAGGTTGCCGCGCTCACCGCGGCGATGAACGAGCCTGCCTTCTATCAGCGCGACAGTGCGGCGATGGCGGCCCACACCGCAGCGTTGGGCGATGCGCAGAAGCAACTGGATGCGGCGTACGCGCGCTGGAGCGAGCTGGATAGTTGAGAGTTGGCCGGCACGCGTGATGCGTGCTGGTCCCGTATTGTTCGCTGTAAGCAAGGTGATGATTGCGAGCCATGGCGGATGGATGCATACGGACGTGCGTGCGCAGCGATCCGTCGGCAGCGATCCGTTGTTTGTCGATTCCATCGCCGATCGCACTGCAAGCGCACAGTGCCTACGAAATTTTGCCCACGCTTATCAGGCCGGCGCGCAAGGCGTGCCTCACGCCATCGTGGCGGCAAGGCATGCTGCACCGTGACCGGACGCGCCTTGCAGAACTGCTGTGCAGTTGTGCCGTCAGCCGGCCTCGCAACGGCTAACAGAACGTCGCGCGCTGTCGTCAGTTGGGTGCGGACGGCGCGGAAGGACCGCAGTGGACGCGTGGGACATGCCGATTCCGAGCGCCGGCGGCACCTGCCAGGGGGCTGCGCGGCAGCCTTATGAGCTGCTCTTAATCGCAGGCGCTGGCTGGCGCAACGAACGCCGCAAAGGTCAGCCCGCGTGCTGCCCAGGCGTTGGCGACTTCATCGAGGATGTCCAGCAAGGTGTCGCGGTCGTTGGATGCGGTGCCTGCCAGCGCCTGCGCGCCATCGATGAGCAGTGCATAGCCTTGCGATGACGGCAGCCATGCCAGGTCGCGCAAGGCATCGCTGAGCGCGTCCCAGTTGCGGCCGAAGCTGGCCGGAAAATCCAGTTGCGTGGCCAGGCGCATCAGCAACATGCGTTTGTCGCTGCAGGTTGCCAGATCCACGCGCAGGATGCGCAAGCCGGCATCGCGTGCCAGTGCCGCCATCGTGTCCAGATCGTCGGTCTCGGCCTGATAGACGCCTGATTGCTGCGGATCGGACAGATCCAGTGCGAAGTCGCCTGCGCTCATGGTGCCTGATCCGGGGTGGCGCCATTGAAGGCTTTGAAGCTTTGGTAATGATCGTCGCTGTAGTACCACGCCTCGGGCGGGGTACCGCCGGTGACGATGCGGCGTGCGCCGCGATCCGGACTGCCGGGCGTATCCACGGTGTATTCGCGGTAATAACCACGCGGGCGCTCGGGCAGGCGATGCTCGCGGTTGCCGAACACGCCGCCGTCCTGTGGATGCGGGAACGGCCCGCCGTGCTGGATCAGCACGATCGCGGCCATCGCCTCGGTCGGCAGAAAGGCGGGCAGACGCGGCACCTCGCGCGTCGGTGCGGTCGCGGTGCTCGGTGCGTTGAGTTGCGGCGCGAACTGCGGCTTGGGCGTCTGCATTGCGCGCATGCCCCACAGCCCGGCGACGAGCAGCGCGATGGCGACAATGAGCAACGCGGGCTTACGCATGAAGACGGTCCGAAGAATGGCTACGGCAGAGCAAGTATGCCGATGCGTGACTGTGTCGACTTTGAACGTGGCCAAGCGCCAGCGCGGTTCACGCCCAAGTAACCGGGACATGGTGCAAGGTGTGCAGCCAACGACGCGCGGCATGAGATGGGATGAAGTTTCCCTGCCAGCACCCTTGGTAAGCGCTGCCGCCGTCCTTACCATCTACCACGCAACGCCCGGTCTTCGCCGGGCGGCAAGTCCAGGAGATACGCATGGCTTACACCCTTCCGCAGTTGCCCTACGCCTACGACGCGCTGGAACCGAACATCGATGCGCAGACGATGGAAATCCATCACACCAAGCATCATCAGACCTACATCAACAACGTCAATGCGGCGCTGGAAGGGACTGAGTACGCCGATCTGCCGATCGAAGAGCTGGTCTCCAAGCTGAAGAGCCTGCCGGAAAACCTGCAGGGCCCGGTGCGCAACAACGGTGGCGGCCACGCCAACCATTCGCTGTTCTGGACCGTGTTGTCGCCCAACGGCGGCGGCGAGCCCAAGGGCGAGGTCGCCAAGGCGATCGACAAGGACATCGGTGGGTTCGAGAAGTTCAAGGAAGCGTTCACCAAGGCCGCCGTCAGCCGTTTCGGCTCGGGTTGGGCATGGTTGAGCGTGACCCCGGACAAGAAGCTGGTGGTGGAAAGCACCGCCAACCAGGACAGCCCGCTGTTCGAAGGCAATACCCCGATCCTGGGCCTGGACGTGTGGGAACACGCGTATTATCTGAAGTATCAGAACCGCCGCCCGGAATACATCGGCGCGTTCTACAACGCCGTCAACTGGGAAGAAGTCGAGCGCCGCTACCACGCTGCGATCGCCTGAGTTCTGAGTCAGTGCGGTAACGCAAGAAGGCCGGGAGCGATCCCGGCCTTCTTTGTTGCTGCGATCTGATCTTCTTCACGGCGATGCGATAGCGCACGATGTGACGTGTCGGTCGCGCCGATGGCGCGCGCGACGAAGAGGGCCTTTCCTGAGCGTTATGCAACGCAAAAGGCCGGGTTTGATCCCGGCCCTTTGTCTGTGTGGTCCTGCTGCAGCGACATGCGTCGCGCATTCCGCCGTCAGGCGCGGCACTCAGAACGTGGCGTCGAACTCGCGCGCATAGCCGGTATTGACGATGACCTTCTGCAGCGCGTCGCTGATCTTGATGTTGCCGGCCACGATCTGCTGCGTCTGCGGGCCCATGTTGTCCATGCGCGGCGGAGTGGCGCCCTTGTAGTCGCAAACGCGGCCACCGGCCTCGCGCACCAGCAAAACGCCGGCAGCGATGTCCCAGGCTTTGACGCCTGCTTCGAAATAGGCGTCGGCGCGCCCGCAGGCCACATAGGCCAGGTCCAGCGCCGCCGAGCCGGTGCGACGCACGTCTTCGGCCTGCACCAGCAGCGCATCCACGCACTTGAGCTGCGCACTGGCGCGCGCACGTTCGCGCGGCGGGAAGCCGGTGTGGACCATCGCGCCTTCCAGGTCCTTGCGCTCGGCAATGCGGATGCGGCGGTCGTTGAGCACCGCGCCGACACCACGGCTGGCAGTGAACAGCTCATTGCGCAGCGGATCGAAAATCACCGCATCGATAGGTTCGCCGTTTTCCACCAGTGCGATGGAAACGCAGTAGTGCGGAAAGCCGCGCAGATAGTTGCTGGTGCCGTCCAGCGGATCGATCACCCAGGTGTAGCGGCCACTCTTGCCGCCCTGCACGCCGCCTTCTTCGCCAAATACGGCGTATTCGGGATAGCCGCGCTTGAGTTCCTTGATGATGACCTTCTCGGCGTCGGCATCGACTTCGCTGGCATAGTCCATGCGGCCTTTCTGCACCACGTTGAGCGCATCGAGCTTGTTGATACCGCGCAACAGCACATTGCCGGCGAGGCGGGCGGCTTTGACCATGACGGTGACGGCGGGTTTCTGCATGGTTAAAGCTCCCGTGAAGGCAGAATCGGACAATGGCGAAGTTATAAAGAGCGCTCCGGCGCGAAAGCCGGCCGCGCAGTTTACCATCTACGGCCAAACAGCTCTCCAATCTCCGTTCATGTCCGTCAGTCAGTGCATCCGTTTTGTTCTTGTCGGTACCCAGCATCCTGGCAACATTGGCGCCGCCGCGCGTGCGATGAAGACCATGGGGGTCTCGCGCCTGGTGCTGGTGGCGCCGGAGCGAGCACTCGATGAAGACGCCTACCGGCGTTCGGCTGGTGCCGAAGACGTGCTGAGCGAAGCGCCGATCTTCGCGACATTGGGCGAAGCGGTGGCCGACTGCACCCTGGTGATTGGCTGCACCGCGCGCGCGCGCCGGGTGGCGCTGGAGGAACTGCTGCCCGACGAGGGCGCACAGCGCGCCCTGGCCAAGGCGAGCGAGCCAGCCGAGGTGGCCTTCGTGTTCGGCCGTGAGCGCACCGGTCTAACCAACGACGAGCTGCAGCTGTGCCATGCCGCAGTGCATATACCGTCGGACCCGCAGTTCAGTTCGCTCAATCTGGCCGCAGCCGTGCAGGTGCTGGCGTATGAGGTGCGGCTGGCGCAGTTGGCGGCAGGCGAGGCCGAACCGGCGCCGGCCGCCGCTACCGGCTTGCGCGACGGGCCGGCCAGCCACGCGCAGTTGGAAGGCATGTTCGGTCAGTTGGGCGACACGCTGGACGAGATCGACTTCCACAAGGGCCGTGCGCCGGAGTCGGCGATGCGCAAGTTGCGCCGCTTGTTGCTGCGCGCTGAGATGACCGAGCAGGAGGTGCGGCTGATCCGCGGCATCCTGTCCGATGCGCAGCGCATGGCCATGCTTGCCAGGCAGGCCGAAAACTGACGTCTGTCACATCTTCGAAGATTCGGCTAGGCTGTCCGCGGCTCTAGTGGAGTGTTCGTTTTGCGCGGTCTACGATGGTGTCTGATTGCCTGCTGGCTGATCGCCGGGGCAGGCTTGGCTGCGACGGTTTCGGCAGCGCATTCCTCGGTCCTGGTGCTTGGACGGATCAGCGATGATCCAGCCACCCATTACGAGCAGCTCAAGCCCCTGCTGGATTACGTGGTGCCGCGCATGCGCGAAGTGGGAATCCGTCGTGGCGAGATCCTGATGGCGCCGGACGCGCGCCAGATGTCCAGCTATCTGCGGCGCGGCCGGGTCGATTGGGTCAGCGAAACCACCGGTGCGGCGATGCTGCTGGAGCAGAGCGGCGGCGCGCATCCCTTGGTGATGACCGAGCGTGGCGGTCTGCGCGACTTCCACACGCTCTTCTTCGTGCGTCGCGACAGCCCGATCCAGTCGCTCGCGCAGTTGCGTGGCCACACCCTGGCATTGCAGAACGCCTCGTCCACCAGCGGCTATCTGCTGCCGATGCTCGAACTGCTGCGCAACGGCATTGCGTGCGATGTGCTGCTGTCGGCGGACGACGCCCCGGCGCGCGGATCGGCCGGCTATTTGATGGTCGGTTCCAAATTGAACGTTGCCGCGTTCGTGCACAAACGCCTGATCGACGTGGGCGCACTCAGTAATGTGGATTGGGACGACGAACGCCACATGCCAGTGGTGTTCAAGCGCGACTTCCGCATCGTGCACCGCACGGCGCCGGTGCCGCGCGCGGTGGAAATGGTGCGCGCGGGCATGGACCCGGCGGTGGAGCAGCGCCTGCGTGTGGTGTTGCTGCAGGCTGCCTCCGATCCCAGGGCGGCGCCTGCATTGAAACGTTTCTTCGACACCACCGGGTTCCGACCGCTGGATCCCACCAGCCGCCGCCGTCTTCAGGAGCTGAGTGCCGGCGTGCAACGCGTCAGGGAACAGGTGGAATGACTCAGCTGCGCTTTGGCTTGCAGGCACGCTTTCTGTTGGTGATGGCGCTGACGCTGTTACTGGTCGGGACGATTCTGGCCTCGCTGTTGCAGCGACAAAGCGCCATGCAGCGCGAGGTGCGCGGGTTGAGTGCGCAGATCCTGCATGAGCTATTCGACCGTAGCCTGCGCACGCGCGGCGAAACGCTGGCGACCGAACTGGCCTCCGGGCTGGCCAATCCCGTGTATTACTCGGACCTGGGCGCGGTGGGCGCGCTGGTGCGCAATGCCATGCGCCAGCAGGTGGTGAGCTATGTGCTGGTATTCGACCGCCATGGCCGGCTGGTGCACGACGGCACGCCGACCTTGCAGCGCTACGGGCAGGCCATGACCGATCCGCTCGCGGCCAAGGCGCTGGCGGCGCAGAAAATGGTGTTGCAGTACTCGCCGGAGGTGCTGGATGTCACGGTGCCGATCAAGATCGGCGACCAGCGCATCGGCGGCGTGCGGGTGGGCATGTCGCGCGAGCGGGTGCGCAAGATCGAGTCCGGCGCCAATCTGACGTTGGTGCAAAACCTCAACGCCATCGGCAAGCGCGATCTGGGCTGGCTGCTGGTGCTGCTGGCCGCGCTGGTGGGGCTGGGTGTCTTGCTGGCCATTTATGTGCAGCGCACGCTGGTGGCGCCGGTGCGGCTGCTGGCGGCTGCGGCCAAGCAGATCGAACGTGGTGATTACGCAGTACAGCTGCCGCCGCACCCGCGTAACGACGAGATCGGCGAGCTGATTTCCGCGTTCGGGCGTATGAGCGAAAGCATCGCCCGCCACGACCGCGAAGTGCGGCACATGGCCTACACCGACGCACTGACCGGGCTGACCAACCGCCTGGGCTTCCGCGAAGGGCTGGATCATCTGCTCAACACCGCCCGCAGCACCGGCAGCAAGCTGGCACTGCTGTTCGCCGATATCGACGACTTCAAACGCGTCAACGACACGCTCGGCCACGAAGCCGGCGACGAAGCCTTGCTGCAGTTCGCCAGCCGCATCAGCCGCGCGGTGGCTGCGTTGGGCGACGACGATGCGATTCTGGCGCGTTTCGGTGGCGATGAGTTCGTGATGCTGTTGCAGAGCGGCGACGTCAGCTTGCTGGCCGCGCAGTTGGCCGAGCGCCTGGTGCATGAGCTGAGCCGGCCGTTGAACGTGCAGGGCCGCGAGGTGTTCCTGGGCACTTCGATCGGCATCACGCTGTTCCCGGACGATGCCCGCGATGCCACCGCGCTGCTGAAGAATGGCGACATCGCGATGTACCAGGCCAAGGTAGCCGGAAAGAATTGCCATCGCTTCTACAGCCGCGCTGCCGATCATGCCGTCGAGCGCCGCGTGCGCATGGAGCACGAGTTGCGCGGGGCCTGGGAACGCGACGAGCTGCTGCTGGTCTATCAGCCGATCTATCGCACAAGCGACCGCGTGCTGGTGGGCGTGGAAGTGCTGTTGCGCTGGCAGCATCCGACACTCGGGACGATTGCACCGTCTACGTTTATCGATATTGCCGAGCAGAGCGGCCTGATCGAAGTGATCGGCCCCAAGGTGCTGCGCGCAGCATGCCTGGAGGCGGCGCAATGGCCGTTGGTGGGCGAAGGCCTGTTTGTGTCAGTCAATGTGTCCCCGCGGCAGTTGCGCAGTGGCGATTTGATCGACACCGTGGCCCAATGCCTGGCCGAGTCGGGATTGCCGGCCGCGCGCCTGCATCTGGAACTCACCGAGACCGCGGTGATCGGCGACGAAATGATGGCCGCCCGCTTGCTTGATCAACTGCACCGCACCGGCGTGAAGGTGTGGCTGGACGACTTCGGCACCGGCTTCTCCGGCCTGAGCCATTTGCGCCAGGTGCCGGTGGACGGGGTCAAGATCGACAAGAGTTTCATCGCCGACCTGCAGCGCGACCCGGACGATTTGGCCCTGACCACTGCGATCATCAACATGGCGCATTCGCTGGGAATTACCGTCGTTGCCGAAGGCATCGAGCAGGAAGCGCAATTCAATCTGCTACGCGAGCGCGGCTGCGATCTGGGTCAGGGTTACTGGTTCAGCCGGCCATTGAGCCCGGCCGATATGGTCAAGCTGATCGCAGCAGGCTGAGTGCCGTCGGAGCGCGTCTGAGCGCAACGTGCGTTATTGGTAAGGCTCCACGCGCCCGGGTGCGCTCCTGCAAAGAGCGTGTCTGGGTCATCATCGGGGACTTCGCGCAGTGCCGGGTAACAGCGTAGGAGCGCTCCTGGGCGCGATTGGGCGTTACCGGTAAAGCTTCATCGCGCCCGGGCGCGCTCCTGCGACGGATTACGCTGAGGTCAGGGCGGTTACAGCGGCCGTTTGCCGGTATCGCCGGGAATTTCGCGCACCAGGCGCGGCACCAGATAGCCGGACAGGCGCGTGGCCAGTTCGGTATGCAGCGCGCGTGCGCGGGCATCGTCCACTTCGAAATGCGCCACGCCAGCGACGCGGTCGAGCTGATGCAGGTAATAGGGCAGTACGCCGGCAGCGAAGCTGCGCTCGCTCAATGCCGCCAGCGCGTCCACGCTGTCGTTGACCCCGCCCAGCAGCACAGCCTGGTTGAGGAGTTGCGCGCCGGTGTCGCGCAGCGCGTGCATGGCCATGTCCACTGCGGAGTCGAATTCATTGGCGTGGTTGGCATGCAGCACGAACGCCGCTGGCCACGGCAGGCTGCGCAGCCAGGCCAGCAGTGGTGCGTCCACGCGCTCGGGCAATACGATCGGCAGGCGGCTGTGGATGCGCAGGCGTTTGAGGTGCGGGATCGCTGCCAGTGCGTCGGTAAGTTCGGCCAGCTTGGGCGTGGCCAGCGAGAGCGGGTCGCCGCCGGAGAGCAGCACTTCGTCGATGCCGGGGGCGGCGGCGATCGCGGCCACCGCCTCACGCCAGCCATCGCGCGCAGCGGTCTCTTCGGCATACGGGAAGTGGCGGCGGAAGCAGTAGCGGCAATGCACGGCGCAGCTGCCGGTGGCGATCAGCAGGGCGCGGCCGCGGTACTTCTGGATCACACCGGCGGCAGTCTTGGCGGCGGCATCGCCCACCGCGTCCAGGCCGAAGCCCGGCACGGGCTGCATTTCCGCATCCAGCGGCAGCACCTGGCGCAGCAGCGGGTCGTGGAGGTCGCCGTGGCGCATCCGCGCCACAAACGCGCGCGGCACCCGCAGCGGAAACTGCGCAGCGGCAGCGTCGCTGATCGCCGCCGCCTGCGCATCCAGGCCCAACAGCTCCAGCAGCACGCGTGGGTCGCGCACGGCGTCGCGCCACTGCTGCTGCCAGCGCGATGGCTGCAGGGCAGGGGGCGGGGATGGCTGTAAGGCGCGGGGGGCTGCGGTTATCATGTGAGGTCACAAAACCAATGCCCGCCGGTTGCGGCGGGCGCCCCATTCTAATCCGACCTGCCACCGCATGGCGGGTCGTGGTCTTATCGAGGAGCTGCACCATGGCCACTGTTGGCATGAACGACGTCAAGAACGGCATGAAGATCCTGGTCAACAACGAGCCGGCGGTCATCACCGAGACCGAATACGTCAAGCCGGGCAAGGGCCAGGCCTTCACCCGCATGAAGTACCGCTTCATCAAGTCCGGGCGCGTGGTCGAAATGACCATGAAGGCGACCGACGACGTGGAAGTGGCCGATGTCGTCGATACCGACATGCGCTACCTGTACAGCGATGGCGAGTACTGGCACTTCATGGACCCGGAAACCTTCGAGCAGGTGCAGACCGACAAGGCCGGCATGGGCGGCGCCGACAAGTGGCTGAAGGGCGAGGAAGACTGCATCGTGACGTTGTGGAACGGTGCGCCGATCTGGGTGCAGCCGCCGAATTTCGTCGAACTCAAGATCACCGAGACCGACCCGGGCGTGCGCGGCGATACCTCCGGTGGTGGCGGCAAGCCGGCCACGCTGGAAACCGGCGCAGTGGTGCGCGTGCCGCTGTTCGTCAACCAGGACGAAATCATCAAGGTCGACACCCGTTCGGGCGAATACTCGGCGCGCGTCAAGTAATTAAGATGCGCCTGGGACGCCGGTCCGGCCGAGCAGTACGCAGTGCCAGTGTCATGGCGGGAGGAGCAGATGACAGAACGACTGCGCCGCTGCCAGGCTTGGGCGGCCGGTGTTTGGAATCTGCGTGTGCCACGCCTGCACCGCCGGTCCCGTGCGCCATTCGTACGCACCTGACGGCTGCTCGCTTCGCGTTGCTGGCTGGGCTGAGCGGCACGCTTGCGGCGTGCCAGGTGTTTGCGCAAACCGCTGCCACTGCTGCCTGTGATGCGCAGAGCGTGGCGGCGGTTGCAGCGGTTGCGACTTCCGGCGGAGCGGGCGGCACCGCCGAGGCGGTGCCGGTCGCGCGTGTCGTGGCACAGACCTGCAAGCCGTGGCCGTACGATCCAGCGATACGGCTGGCAGCGGTTGCATTTGCTGCCGATGCCACCACCGAGGCTGGCGAGCGCAACCTTGAATTGCGCGTTGCCATGCTCGATGCCGGCACTCATAAGGTCGTGGCGTTGTATGCGCAGGACATGGGTGAGGATGCCGGCTTCGAACTTGCTGCCGACAGTCTGCGCCTGGATACCGCGCGCTATGACCTGGCGCAGGGCGTACGCGCAATTGGCGTTGTGGTGCATAGCGTTGCGCGCGGCCCTAGTTGCCCGGATTTCGACAGCAACGACGCACTGACCTTGCTGGTGCGCGAAGGGCGTCGGTTGCGCCCGGTGCTGCAGCGGAATCTGACTGTCTGGCAGCGGGTGAAAGGCGAGCCTTGCAACTGGGGCGCGACAGGTGTGGTGACCGAGCGCGGCACGCTCACACTGTCGATGGACACGCCCATCCATGCCGGCTACGCCGACATCGCGCTGACTGCCAACTTGGTGACCTCCACCACCGTCAAGGATGCGGTCGACACCGAACGCACGCGCCGCCGACGTCAGGTGCTGCGCTACGACGGCACGCGGTATGTGCCTGTGTCACGCTCCGACGACTCCTGGCCGTTCGGCAACTAACTTTTCAATGGATCCCCTCATGACCAACGCCCCGCCCGAACCCTGCGACCTGCTGATCGAGGCCGGCTATGTGGTGCCGATCGAGCCGCACGCGGTGGTGCTGGAAGACCACGCCGTTGCGGTCAGCAATGGAGCGATCGTGGCGATCCTCCCGACCGTCGACGCACGCGCGCGTTTTGCGCCGAAGCAGACCGCGTCGCGCCCGGAGGCTGCATTGATGCCGGGTTTGGTCAATGCGCATACGCATAACCCGATGACGTTGCTGCGCGGCATTGCCGACGACCTGCCGCTGATGGTGTGGTTGCAGCAGCACATCTGGCCGGTGGAAGCGGCGGTGATCGGGCCGGAATTCGTGGCTGATGGCACCACGCTGGCGATCGCCGAAATGCTGCGTGGCGGCACCACCTGCGTTAACGAAAACTACTTCTTCGCCGATGTGCAGGCCGCGGTGTACAAGCAGCACGGTTTCCGTGCGCTGGTAGGTGCGGTCATCATCGACTTCCCGACCGCGTGGGCATCGTCGGACGACGACTACTTCGCGCGCGCCGGAGAGTTGCATGACCAGTGGCGCGACGATCCGTTGATCAGCACCGCGTTCGCGCCGCATGCGCCGTATACCGTGAACGATGCCAACTTCGAACGCGTGCGCATGCTGGCCGACCAGCTCGACATCCCGGTGCACCTGCATACGCACGAAACTGCGCAGGAAGTGGCCGATTCGATCAAGCAATACGGCCAGCGCCCGCTGGCGCGACTGGATCGTCTGGGCCTGGTTAACGACCGTCTGATCGCAGTGCACATGACCCAGCTCACCGATGCGGAAATCCATCTGTGCGCCGAGCGCGGCATCAGCGTGGTGCATTGCCCCGAATCCAATCTCAAGCTTGCCTCGGGTTTCTGCCCGGCGTGCGCGCTGCAGCGTGCCGGCGTGAATCTGGCGATCGGCACCGATGGCTGCGCCAGCAACAACGACCTGGACATGTTCAGCGAGAACCGCACTGCCGCGATTCTGGCCAAGGCCGTGGCCAACGATGCGACCGCGCTGGACGCGGCAACCACCTTGCGCGCGGCCACCCTGGGCGGCGCGCGTGCATTGGGCTTCGGTGACACCATCGGCTCGATCGAGATTGGCAAGCAGGCCGACCTGATCTGCGTGGATCTGGCCGCATTGGAAATCCAGCCACTGCATCATGTGTTGTCGCAGTTGATCTACTCGGCCGGCCGCCATCAGGTCACCGATGTGTGGATCGCCGGCAAGCCCAAACTGGTGCAGCGTGAGCTCATCGATATGGATACCGCCGCCCTGGTCGCCAATGCGCGGCAGTGGCGCGAACGCATCCGCACCGTCCGCGCCTGAGCGCGCGTCATCGCATCACGGAGCCCCCGCATGAATTCGAATACGCAACCTGCATCCGGCAATTTCCACCAGAGCGAGCTGGATAAATTCGCTGCGCTGGCCAACCGCTGGTGGGATGCCGACGGCCCGCAAAAGCCGTTGCACGCGCTCAATCCGGTGCGTCTGGACTATGTGTCCGCGCGGCTAGATCTTGCCGGTGCGCGCGTACTCGACGTCGGCTGCGGCGGCGGGCTGCTCAGCGAATCGATGGCGCGCCTGGGCGCGCAGGTCACTGCGATCGATCTGGCACCGGAGCTGGTCAAGGTGGCGCGTCTGCACGGCCTGGAATCCAGCGTGCAGGTCGACTATCGCGTGCAATCTGTGGAAGATCTGGCCGCCGAGCAGACGGGCAGTTTCGATGCGGTGACCTGCATGGAAATGCTCGAGCACGTGCCGGATCCGACCGCGATCATCCGCGCCTGCGCCCGCCTGCTCAAGCCGGGCGGCAAGCTGTTCCTGTCCACGCTCAATCGCACCCCGGCTGCGTTCGCGCTGGCCGTGGTCGGTGCCGAATACATCGCGCGCCTGCTGCCCAGGGGCACGCATCATTACAAGGATTTCATCAAGCCGGCCGAGCTTGCGGCGTGGTTGCGCAATGCCGAACTGCAGCTTGAAGACGTCAGCGGCATGCTCTACGAGCCGTGGCGTAACCGCGCGCGTCTGTCCTCGCGGACCGAGGTGAATTATCTGGCGTATGCGGTGAAGCCGTGATGGGCCGGGATTCGAAAGTCGGGATTTGGGATTCGCAACGGCCGTTGGTTGGGGTCTTGATGGTCCCGGTGGCGTGCCGGGCGATACGCAATTGACTACAGATGTGGCTGCTGCGGATTTTCCGCGGGTGGTGCTATTCGATCTGGATGGCACCTTGCTGGACAGTGCGCCGGATATGCTGGCCACGGTCAACGCGATGCTGGACGCGCGTGGCCGTGCGCCGATTGCGTTGGCCTCGTTGCGTCCAGTGGTCTCCAAAGGTGCGCGTGCGATGCTCGGTGTGGCCTTTGCCGAGCTCGATGCCGAGGCGTGCGTTGCACTGGTGCCGGAATTCTTGCAGCGCTATGAAGACGTGATCGGCACGCAGTCGCAGCTGTTCGACGGTGTCGAAGAACTAATGGTGCGACTGGAGAATGCCGGTTGCGTCTGGGGCATCGTGACCAACAAGCCGGAATATCTGGCGCGGCTGATCCTGCCGCAGTTGGGCTGGGAACAGCGCTGCGCGGTGCTGATCGGCGGCGACACGCTGGCCGAGCGCAAGCCGCATCCATTGCCGCTGCTGGCGGCCGCCGAACGTATCGGCGTTGCGCCCGCGCAATGCGTGTATGTCGGCGACGATGCGCGCGACATTCTGGCTGCACGGGCGGCGGCGATGCCGTCGGTCGCGGTGTTGTGGGGCTACCGCCTGGACGACGACGACCCATTGCGCTGGCAGGCCGACGTGCTGGTCGAACAGCCGCAGGCGCTGTGGAATCCCGCAACGTGGCCGCAAACCTGATCTTTCTTCGTTTTTTTCTGGACCCGCCATGAGCCAATCCAGCGCTCTCGATAGTTTTCTCGACAAATGGCGCACACGCTGGCCGGAATGGTCGGTTGCCGAGCCTTTTATCCCGCAACTGCAACGCCCGCTGGCAGCCGCCTGGTTTGCGCTGTTGCAGGAATGGGAAGACATCATGAACATCGCCGGCGACCCGTTGCCGGCCGATGCCAAGCTGGCATGGTGGCAGCAGGAACTGCGCGACTGGTCGAACCAGCGCTCGCGGCATCCGCTGGGCCGCGTACTGGAACCGGTGCGTGCGCCGTGGGCAGCATTGGCTGACACCTTGCCGGCGATGCAGACCGCCCGCGTGCAACCGCAATCACTGCAGCAGGCACTGGGCACATTGCATGCATTTGCAGAGGCCGTGGTTGCGGTAGAAGCGGTGCTGTTTGCGCGCACGCAGCCGGGCGATGGCGCTGCGGTAGCGGTGCAGTGGCTGGATGCACGTCAACGCGTGGCCGGCGATAGCGCCGCGCCGGGCGGCGTGGCCACGGCCGCATGGCGCATACAGTTGCTGCAGGCCTGGCCGCGCAAGGTCGCGTTGGCGCGACCGCATCGGGTGTGGTCGCGCCTGGCGCGGCTGCGTCTGCAGCGCGCGCTGAGCGGCAGGACAGCCTATCCGCCGCCGCTGCAGCAGGTGTGGCATAGCTGGCGTGCGGCCAGCGGTACGGACTAACCGCGGCTAACGAAACGTGTTGGTCGTCAAGCGGGTGTAGACGGCGCGGTCGGAACCGCAGTGTATGAATGGCGTATGCCGATTCCGAGCGCCGATCGCGCCCGCCTGGCGGCTGCGCAGTCGTGTTTTTAGGCGCTTTAGGCGCAGCAAGTACGCTGACCGCGCTCGGCATCCGCGCTTGCCGTGTGGCAAGCGCGGTGTCTCAATCAGCTGTGCTCAGATCGGCGAATCCGGCAGCACCGAGTGGTAGGCGATGAAGGCGTCGTTGCATTGCAACGGCACGCCAGGGCCAGGCTTCCCTTGCAGCTGCACATCGTTGGACGCTGATTCGGTCAGCTGATCGAAAAAGCTCACTGGACCGCCTTTAAACGTGAAATGCGTCGTGCCCGGGTTGCTCGCAGGCCCGCCGAAATGCGGCTTTGCGAACGAGACCTTTCCACCTTCCAGCACCACGTTGTCCAGCGAAATGCTGATCGGCAAGGTGGTCTTCGCATCGCGGTAGCCGTAGAAGCTCAGCTCGCCGCCGCCGAATGCCTTGGAACCCAGCGAGTGCACATTGGTCAGCGTGATGCCGCTGAAACTCGGCAGTTTGCTGCGCACTGCTGCATTGGCGTAGTTCGCATCGAACACCAGCGGCCTTGCCACACCGCGCATGCAGATGTTTTCAAAACTGATGTCGTAGACCTGGCCGCCGCGCGTGCCATCGGATTTGATCCGCAGCCCGTTGGAAGAATACGGGTCGTCGTGTACATCGTTGCTATTGAAGCCATCGATGCTCAGCCCGCGCACGGCGATATGGCGCATGCCCGAGTCGGTTTCGCTGCCCAATGAAAAACCATGTGTGTAATAGAACTGGTTGTAGGTGAACAGCATGTTTTCCGATGCGATGCTGCGCTTGCTACTGGCATGTGCCTTGATCGCAACACCGTCATCGCCGGTAGCGATGTACGAATACGTCAGCAGTACATTCTTCGACTGGCCCGGATCGAAACCATCGGTATTCTTGGCGGTTTTCGGGGTGAAGCAGGTGGCGTGCGGATTGACATCAGGCGTGCTGCCGGCCGGGCAGTGGTAGCCGGGCCGCGAGTAGACCAGGCTGGGCGCAAGAATTTTGATGCCCCACGCCGTCAGGCCAACCACGTTATCGGTGGTCACATGGAAATTCGCCGAGTTTTCCAGAGTGATGTCGTACAACGTGAAGTCAGTGCTGTCGTCGATCTGCAGCAGCCGCGGGACGTGTTGGCTCAGGCCTTTAGTGACGTTGAGATAGGCCAGATCCCACCAACTGGCGGTGCCGGCGTTTGGCCCGGCAGTCAGCGTGCTGCCGCCGCGTCCATCGATCTTGCCCGCACCAACGATCGCGCTTTTTGCGGTATCGGCGACGTGGATGAGCGGCTTGCATGACTTCGTCTTGTCGCTGGTCGCAGTGCCGCAGGTGCCCAGGCCGTTGTCGTAATCCAGCGGATTGCGCGAGCCGAACAAGGTGACGCCGCCGTCGATCCATAGCGTGACACCGCTTTTAATGGTCAGCGGCCCGGTCAGCAACCCGGATTCGCCGGCATCGCCGGGGACAAGGTGCACTGCGCTGCCGGCAGGGCAATGGTCGATGGCCGCCTGCAAGCGCGCGGTGTCGCGTTTGGAGTGTGCCGGATTCTGGTCAAGCGTATCGAGCGAGCCGCCCACCGGCATCAGCGCGGCCTTGAGCGTGGCGCATACCTGGGTCGGTAATGTGGGCTGCTGGACCACCCCCCAGCTTGTGGAAATGCTGTGCGCGGTATCAGGTACGTACTGCCCGTGCGGTCGTGCAGCGCTGGCGTGGAACGTAGCCAGACCGAGCAGGGCGAGGGTCAGTGGCGTGACGGTTGGAACAAAGCGATGGGACTGCATGGGTGTTGGTCCGGTGGAATGCGGCAGACGTGCCAGATCAGCGAGCGGCAGCGAGATACCAGCGTGTGCGTGATGCGATGATCCTGCGACGCGCACGCACGCACGCGGCGTCGGTGTTGCTGTGTTGATCGGGCGGCTTCAACTCTGGATCGCAACACCAACGTTTGTGACGTGGTCCAGGCGACCTGACCTGAGCATTTCACCGCCAAGTGGAGTTGCCCATGTCATCCAGCCGCCTTGACCTATCGGAATGATACCGCCTACATGCGTTATATGAAACCGGGATGTCGATGCGCGCCATCGCCGATGTATTGGCGCGTGCGCCCAGCACGATCAGTCGTGAGCTGCGCCGCAATCAGCACGCTGCGCGGTACCAGCCCGATCACGCGCAGCGCATCAGCGCCCATCGGCGCACGCAGGCCAGCCGGCGTCCACGCATCGACGCCGAGCGTATCGGCCAGAGCGAGGTCCTGCTGAGGGAGGACGTCAGTCCCGAACAGATCGCCGGTCGCACCGGCTTGGCCAGTCACGCATGGATCTATCGGCACATCGACGCCGATCAGAAGCGCGGTGGTCAGCTGTTCATGCATCTACGCAAACGCCGTCGCAATCGCCGTCGGCGTGGCGTGCGCGATGGCCGCGGGCAGCTCGCATCGGCGCAGCTGGACACAGCGCCCCAGCGTGGTTGAGCAGCGAAGCCGTATCGGCGACTGGGAGCTGGAGACCATCAGGGCCTCGCACGGACGCGCCGTGGTGGTCAGCATGACCGAACGCCGCAGTCCGGGTGCCCGAGCTGGCCATACAGGTCCCAGAACACTACCGAGTTGGCGGCCGGGGCGTAGTCGGCAATGCCCATATCCTTGGCGCGCTGCAGCACGCCGGGCGCGCCGTCGCCTGCCACGGCCAGGCCGGCGACGTCGCCTTTTACGTCCGCCAGGAACACTGGCACGCCCAGCCGCGAGAAGCCTTCGGCGAGGGTCATCAGGGTTACGGTCTTGCCGGTGCCGGTGGCGCCGGCCACCAGCCCGTAGCGGTTGCCGAAGCGTCCTTCCAGCGCAACCGGGATGTCGTCGGTGATGCCTTTGCCGAGCAGGAACGAGGCCATTGCGCAGATCCGGTGGGAAAGTCCGGATTCTAGTGGGCAATCCCGGCGGGCAATGCCAGCCTGCACGTCAGCAGCTTCCTGTCCGGCAGCCTGGATCGCACAGGCCAATCATGCGCAGGCCACGCTGCAGCCGCAGGCTTGGTCACTCATCGCCCTGGCGAGCCGGTTTGCAGGTGCTGCATGCATCGATCACTCCCCCCAAGCTAACGGCCCACTGACCCCAGCGACCTCGCCGCCTTGCCCCGGTGTCGCCCCGGCGGCTACCCTGCCTGCCTTTCCGCTGTACTGCCTACGATGCCGCTCGCTCATTTTTGTTTGCGCCCATGGCCGGTTCTGGTCGTGGTTGCGTTGATGTCTGTCGTCCCCGCCGCCCACGCTCTCTCCAAACGCGACACGGAGAAGGCTGCCGCGCTCGATGCGCGCATGGCCGCCGCCGAAAAGCGCTATCGCGATGCGCTCGTGCTGGTGAACAACTCCGACCCCAAGGGCACTGCCGAAGGCGATGCCGCGCTGGAGGACATGGAAGACATCATCGATGCCTGCATCAAGCAGCGCGGCTGCCTGGTTTCCAATCAATTGGCCACCTACAAGCGCCTGCTCAAGACGCGCGCCGATGCCGAGGCGCCGGCCGCTGAAGATCCGGAAGACGACGACACGCTGCTGCAAGCCGACCCGGACCATCTGGGCCCGGCGTCGAACGGTATTCCCGAGGCCGCGCGTGCCGCCACGCTGCTCAACGACCAGCGCCACGACTTCGACAAGATGGTGCAGTACAACCCGGCCGTGCAGGCCGGCATCCGGCGCTGGCTCACTGATATGCGCCCGGCGCTGCTGACCAGCTACGAGAACTACAGCAACCTGCGCGGCGTGATGTGGCCGGAATGGCAGAAGCGCGGCCTTCCCGAGGCGCTGCTGTTCGGCATCATGGCCAAGGAATCCAATGGCAAGGTGCACGCCAGCTCGCGCGCCGGCGCGGCCGGACTGATGCAGTTCATGCCGGCCACCGGGCGTCGCTTCGGGCTGGGCCCGGACGGCACCGGCTTCGACACACGCTTCGATGCACGCAGCGCGGCCGAAGCCAGCGCCGCCTATCTCAACGAGCGCATGGCCGGGCTCAACCGCAGCATCGAACTGGCGCTGGCCGCCTACAACGGTGGCGAAGGGCGTGCCGCGCGCGTGTTCTCGCAAAGCGGTGGGCGCGGCTTCTGGGATCAGGATGTTTACAACCAGTTCCCGCCCGAAACCAAGGACTATGTGCCGATGGTGATCGCGGCGGCGTGGATTTTCCTGCACCCGCGCCAGTACGGCGTGGACTTCCCCAAGCTCGATGCGCAGCCGGCCACGCTCAAGCTGGCCAAGTCGACCACCATCTACGAACTCACCATCTGCCTGGGCAGCATGGGTACACGTGACGGCTACATGCGTGCGCTGCGCAATCTCAACCCGCGCTATGAATCCGATGGCTGGATTCCTGCCGGCACCGTCATCAACGCCACCAACCGCATCGCCAGCCTGTACACGCGCTACTGCGTCAACGGCCCGCGCGCGGATCTGGCGCGCACGCTGATCACTGCCGATCTCAATAGCGCGATCGTCCGCAGTAGTAGTAGTGCGCCCGAGTACGTGCCCAGCGTGGCGGTGGGCGATGTCAGCCAGATGCCCGGTGTGCCGACCACCGTGGCCACCGGCAAACCGGTGGTGGCCAAGCCCAAGGCCAAGCAGGTGCGCAGCTACACCATCGCCAAGGGCGACACGCTCGGGCGCGTCGCGCAGAAGTACCAGTGCGAGATCAAGGAACTGGCCAAGGCCAACGGCGTGAAGGCGCCGTCGTACGCGCTCAAACCGGGGCAGAGCATCAAGCTGGCCGGTTGCGATCGCTGAGCCCTGCGCAGGCGGTGCGGTGTTGGTAGTCGCGTCCTGCAACGGCGGTGCGTCTCGGCCTGGGCTAGCTGCCGCTGGAGCGGACCCGGCCGCGACGAAGCCGTCCCGTTCGCCCCGCCTGGGCAGTGTGTTCTCAATCGAAGGCTGGGACGACGGCGCGCGCGGATGTACGGCGCTTGGTCGGGAATGTGTCTTTGCGGCCAGGTCCGCTCTTACGACGGCATCGTTGCAATTCGCTGGCGACGTGCGAGTGCCCGGCCGAGGCGGACGGACGTTTCGGCACTGAATCCGCCATCGAGCGTGGCGACACGCTGCGGCAGCAGCACAAGCGCGGTGGAGCCTTGGAGCGGCTCACAAAACGACTGCGCTCACCGCCAGGCGGGCGCGGCCGGTGCTCGGAATCGGCATGTACCCCGCGTCCACTGCGGTTGTAAGCGCGCCGTCTGCGCCCACCTGACAGCTGCGCAGTCGTTTTGTTCGCCGCTCTTAGTTAAAGTGCGCCGCGCCTCCCTCAGGCGATGCGCCTGAATGCCGCTCGCGCCGCTGCGCGTCAGCCAAGCTGACGACGTGCGAGTGCCTGGCCAAGCCGAACCGATGTTTCGGCGCCAAGTCCGCCATCAAGCGTCGCCACACCCGGCGGCAGCAACACGATCACGGTCGAGCCGTAGTTAAACCGGGCCATCTCCGCAAACTTCTCCAGCACGATCCCTTTGCCGCGGTAGTCCTTGCGCGTGATGCGGTCGCCATAGCGCGGGATCTCCACGCCGCTCCAGACCGTTTCCACGCCGGAGACCAGCAGCGCCCCCACCATCACCGAGGCCATCGGGCCGAAGTCGGTGTCGAAGTGGCACACCAGCCGCTCGTTGCGCGCAAACAGGCGCGGCACGTTGCGTACTGCGTCCGGACCCACACTAAACAGCCGGCCGGGCACGTGCACGGTTGTGCGCAAGGTGCCGGTCCACGGCATATGCACGCGGTGGTAGTCCTTGGGCGACAGGTACACGGTGGCGAACAGGCCGTTGTTGAACGGCGCTGCGGCCCCTGCGTCGCCGAGCAATTCTGCGGCGGTGAACGACTGCCCCTTGGCCTGGAAAATGCGGCCGTTCTCGATCGGGCCGAGCTGGCTGATGCGGCCGTCGGCGGGCATCAGCAACGCGGCCGGGTCGGCATCCGGCACGCGTGCGCCGTGCTTCAAGGCGCGGGTAAAAAACGCATTGAAGGTGGGATAGGCGCGTGGGTCGGGCTCCTGCGCTTCGCTCAGGTCCACGCCGAACTTGCGTGTCACCGTGTCGATCAACCACTGTTTGGTGGCGGGTCTATTGGAATAGGCCAGCGCGCGCGCCAGCGAGGACAGCAACCGGTGCGGCAGCACGTAGGTCAGGGACGTGACAAGACTCACGGAGCAGTTACCTTGGTCAGCTGTTGGAGGTCGGCGGCAATCGCCTTCGGGTCGAGCGGGGGACGGATCAGCCCGGCCAGCCGGCCCTGCGGATCCAGCACGGCGATGCCGGCCGAATGATCCATGCTGTAGTCGTTAGGATTCTGCGCATACCCCTTGCCCGGGACCTTCTTGAACACGAACCCCAGCGCGGTGGCAAAGCGCTCCAGCGCCGGCACATCGGCCGTAGCGGCCAGGGTGTCCTTGTGGAAGGCGTGCGCGTACTCACCCAGCCGCGCCGGCGGATCGCGCTGCGGGTCTACCGAGACGAACAGCACGCGCGGGCGCAAGCCATCGGGAATGCTTTCCCATTGCTGCTGCGCCACTGCTAGATCGGTCAAGGTGGTCGGGCAGACATCCGGGCAGAAGGTGAAGCCCAGAAACACCAGCGTCCAATGCCCGTTGAGCTCGCCGGGTACCAGCTGGGTGCCGTCGGACTGGCGCAGGCTGAATTGCGGCAACGGGCGCGGCTGCGGATAAAAGGTGATGGTCTTGGTGGGCGGCCACGGCGAACTGGGCGCGTCGCCAAGAAACTTCTGGCCCAGCAACAGCCCCAGGCCAGCGGCCAGCGCCACCAGTAGCACGATGCCGGTATTGCGATTGAACATGGCGGTTTCCAGTGCAACGGACGCTCATGATACCGATCCGACCTCTATAATCTGGGGCCGATTTCTCTTTAGTTGTTGCCATGACTGCCGCCGCGGCCGACGAACTGCACACCATCATCGACCTGATCCGCTACGGCACCAGCCGTTTCAACGCAGCCGGCCTGACATTCGGCCACAGCTACGACAATGCGCTGGACGAAGCCACCCAAATGGTCCTGCACACCCTGCATCTGCCGCACGACCTCGGCCCGGCCTATGGCCAGGCGCGCTTGCTGCGTTCGGAAAAAGAGCAGGTGCTTGGCTTGTTCGAGCGCCGCATCACCGAGCGCGTTCCGGCGGCGTACCTCACCGGCGAGGCCTGGTTTGCCGGCCTGAGTTTCAAGAGCGATGCGCGCGCCCTGGTGCCGCGTTCGCCGATCGCCGAATTGATCGAAGCTGGCTTCGAGCCCTGGCTGGGCGGCCGCGAAGTGACTCGCGCCCTCGACCTGTGCACCGGCTCGGGCTGCATTGCCATTGCGATGGGCCACGACAACCCGCAGTGGGATGTGGATGGCGTGGATATCAGCGACGATGCACTGGCGCTGGCGGCCGAAAACAAGGCGCGCCTGCATGCAGACAACGTCACCTTGCTCAAGTCCGACCTGTTTACCGGGCTGGGCGGCCGCCAGTACGACCTGATCGTCACCAACCCGCCGTACGTCACCAACGACGAAACCGACGCGCTGCCGCAGGAGTATTCCTACGAGCCGGAGCTGGGGCTGCGTGCCGGCGACGACGGCCTGGACCTGGTGCTGAAGATCCTGCGCGATGCGCCGCAGCACCTGAGCGAAGACGGTCTGCTGATCTGCGAAGTGGGCGAATCCGAGCAGCACCTGATCAAGTTGCTGCCGGAAGTGGACCTGGCTTGGGTCGAGTTCAAGGTCGGGCAGATGGGCATTTTCGCGGTGGAATGCCGCGAATTGATCGCACACGGCGCACGCATCGCCGAGCTGGCCGCGCAGCGATGAGCCTGCGCGCATGAGTGCCAATGCGTTCGGCAAGCTGTTCACCGTCACCACCTTCGGCGAATCGCACGGGCCTGCGATCGGCTGCGTCGTCGATGGCTGCCCTCCCGGCCTGGAGATCGCGCCGGAAGAGTTCAGCCATGATCTGCAGCGCCGTGCCAGCGGCAAGAGCCGGCACACCTCGGCGCGTCGCGAGGCCGACGAGATCGAGATTCTGTCCGGCGTGTACGAAGGCCGTACCACCGGCACGCCGATCGGCCTGCTGATCCGCAACACTGATCAGCGCAGCAAGGACTACAGCAACATCGCCCAGCAGTTCCGTCCCGGCCATGCGGACTACACCTATTGGCAGAAGTACGGCATTCGCGATCCGCGCGGCGGCGGTCGTTCGTCGGCGCGCGAAACCACCATGCGTGTGGCCGCTGGCGTCATCGCCAAGAAGTGGCTCAAGCAGCGTTACGGCGTACTGGTGCGCGGTTTTCTGTCGCAGCTGGGCGAGATCCGTCCCGCTGGTTTCGACTGGGATGCGGTGGAAGACAACCCGTTTTTCTGGCCGCATGCCGCGCAGGTGCCGGAGCTGGAAACCTATATGGATGCGTTGCGCAAGTCCGGCGATTCGGTCGGCGCGCGCGTGGACGTGCTGGCCGGCGGCGTGCCGGCGGGCTGGGGCGAGCCGATCTACGGCAAGCTCGATGCCGAACTGGCTGCTGCGTTGATGAGCATCAATGCGGTCAAGGGCGTGGAGATCGGCGACGGCTTCGCCAGCGCGGCGCAAAAGGGTACCGAACACCGCGACCTGATCACTCCGGAAGGCTTTCGCAGCAACCATGCCGGCGGCATTCTCGGCGGTATCTCCACCGGCCAGGCGGTCACCGCCTCGATGGTGCTCAAGCCCACCTCCAGTCTGCGCCTGCCCGGCGCGACGGTGGATGCCGACGGCAGTGTGGTCGACGTCATCACCACCGGCCGGCACGACCCGTGCGTGGGCATCCGCGCCACCCCGATCGCCGAGGCGATGATGGCGCTTGTGCTGATGGACCAGGCATTGCGCCACCGTGCGCAGTGCGGCGATGTGGGTGAGATCTCGCCGCGCATTCCCGGTCAGGTCGATGTCTGACACGGCTCGCGCCAAGGTGTGGGTCAGCCAGCCGCTGTTCGACGACGTGGTCGCGCAACTGGGCGAGCATTTCGAGCTGACCACCACCGAGCACGTCACCGTCTGGTCGCCGGTCGAGCTGGCCGCGCGGCTGGCATCGCTGGACGGCGCGCTGATCACGCTCAACGAGCGGGTCGGTGCGGCGGAAATCGCTGCGGCGCCGCAGCTGCGCGCCATCGCCAACGTCGGCGTGGGCTACAACAATCTCGACATCGACGCCTTGAGTGCGGCCGGCATCCTGGCCAGCAACACGCCGGACGTGCTCACCGAAACCACCGCCGATCTCGGCTTTGCGCTGTTGATGGCCACCGCGCGCCGCATCACCGAATCCGAGCGCTGGCTGCGCGACGGGCAGTGGGGCCAGTGGTCGTTCAAGGCCATGCTGGGTGCCGATATCCATGGCAGCACGCTCGGCATTCTTGGCATGGGCCGGATCGGGCAGGGCATCGCACGGCGCGGCGCGCACGGCTTCGGCATGCGCGTGCTGTATCACAACCGCAGCCCGTTGCCGGCCGCTACCGAACAGGCGCTGGGCGCACAGTACGTTGAGTTCGATACCTTGCTGGCGCAGTCCGATCATCTGGTACTGGTGGTGCCGTACACCAGGGACTCGCACCACATCATCGATGCGGCGGCGCTGGGCAAGATGCGCGCCACCGCCACGCTGGTGAACATCGCGCGCGGCGGGATCGTCGATGAGCTGGCGCTGGCCGATGCGCTGGCCAACGGGCGTCTGGCCGGTGCCGGCCTGGATGTCTACCAAGGCGAGCCGCGCGTGCGACCGGAGCTGCTGGCGCTGCGTAACGTGGTGCTCACCCCGCATATCGGCAGCGCCAGCCTTGCCACGCGCCGCGCGATGGTGCAACTGGCGGTGGACAACCTGATCGCTGCGCTGGGCGAAGGCCCGCATGCCGGCCATCCGCCGAGCGCGCTTAATACCGATGCGGTTGCCGCTGCTAGACATGGCGGCACCGCCGCGGATGCGAAAAAAACCGGCGTCACCGGCACCATCGCGACCAAACGATAGGGAACCTCCGCGGCCAGCGTTGGAGGTTCCCCGAGCCCAGCGCGCAGTGCTTCCTCTTTCCCCCTTTCGATAAAGACAAACCTCATGAGCAACGAAAATCGTCGTTTCAACGTCGCGGTCGTGGGCGCCACCGGCGCTGTCGGCGAGACCATGCTGAGCATCCTGGCCGAGCGCAACTTCCCGGTCGCCACCCTGTACGCGCTGGCCTCGTCGCGCTCGGCCGGCGGGCAGGTCGAGTTCAATGGCGGCAAGGTCGATGTGCAGGATCTGGCCGACTTCGACCCGACCGGCGTGGATATCGCGCTGTTCTCCGCAGGCGGCAGCGTGTCTAAGGAATACGGCCCCAAGTTTGCCGCGGCCGGTGCAGTGGTGATCGATAACTCGTCGACGTTCCGCTACGACGACGACGTGCCGCTGGTGGTCTCCGAGGTCAACCCGGAAGCGCTCAAGCAGCGCCCGCGCGGTATTGTGGCTAACCCCAATTGCTCGACGATGCAGATGCTGGTGGCATTGGGCCCGATCCATCGCCAGTACGGCATCGAGCGCATCAACGTGGCGACCTACCAGTCGGTCTCCGGTGGCGGGCGCTCCGGGATGGAAGAGCTGGGCAAGCAGACCAGCGAGCTGCTGAGCTTCCAGGACATCGAGCCGAAGAAGTTCCAGGTGCAGATCGCTTTCAACCTGATCCCGCACATCGACGACTTCCAGGACAACGGCTACACCAAGGAAGAGATGAAGCTGGTCTGGGAAACCCGCAAGATCCTCGGCGACGACAGCATCCAGGTGAACCCCACCGCGGTACGCGTGCCGGTGTTTTACGGCCATTCCGAAGCGGTGGCGATCGAAACCCGCGACAAGATCACTGTGGAAGCGGCGCGCGCGCTGCTGGAAGCATCGCCCGGCGTGGAAGTGGTGGATGAGCGCACGCCCGGCGGCTACCCGACCCCGGTCACGCATGCCTCCGGCAAGGACGCGGTGTTCGTCGGGCGCATCCGCGAAGACCTCTCGCACCCGCGTGGTCTGAACCTGTGGATCGTCTCCGACAACATCCGCAAGGGCGCTGCGCTTAACGCGGTACAGCTGGCCGAGCTGGTCGCCCAGGAAGGCTAAGAGCAACTACAAAACGACTGCTCAGTCGCCATGCGGGTGGCTAGTGTTCGGGATCGGCATCTGCTGCTCGTCCACTGCGGTTCCTGTGCGCCGTCCGCATCTGCCTGACGCGCGTTCGCTGCGTTTCGTTAGCCGCTCTCGGTCGCCGTGTACTCGCAGGGGCGGGCCTGTGCGCGATGCTGTGGCTCTGGGATGCGTCATCGCGCGCAGGCACGCCCGTAGCGTGCAAATCTTTCGTTGAAGGCAGCGCCCACCCTCGACGAAAGGTCGAACGTGCAGGCCCGCGATCATCGCGCGCTTGCCTGCATGTGTGGCTTGCGCGTGTCAGCTTGAATCGAAGGGCCGGCGTGTTGACGGAGTGGCAGGTTGCGTTGCCGCAGTCATGCTGCCCGCATCCGCGGACCCCATGTTGCCTGCTTCGGCAATCCACGACATCGCCATCGGCGCCACGTCATGGCATCACGCACGTCATTGCGCATCACAAGAGCGGCTGATGGGCCGCTGCGCGCGTGATACGCATCGCCGCGTTGTCGCCCATCGGTACGCGCTGTCTGCATCGGCCGCACATGCATGCCGCACTGCGGCAGTCGCACTCTCGCATCGCTCTGCATAACAACGCCGACTTTTTCGCTCATCGAGCGGCTATATTGATGCCCATGAAACAGAGGGGCTGGGGCGCGATGCGTCCGATACAAGGGATAGGTGCGTTGCTGCTGATGGCCTGCAGCGGCGCTGCCGTGGCATTGGGGTTGGGCGATATCCGGGTGCTGTCCAAGCCCGGGCAGCCGCTGGTGGCCGAGATTCCGGTCATCTCCAACGAGCCGGGCGAACTCGACAACGCGCGCGTGGCGCTGGCATCGGCCACCACGTTCGCGCGGGTCGGTCTGGAGCGCCCGCAAGGCCTGGTCAGCAATCTGCAGTTCCAGTTTGCGCAGGACGCACGCGGGCGCGCGGTGATTCGCGTGACCAGCAGCCAGGCGGTGGACCAGCCGGTGATCAACTTCCTGATCGAAGTGGAGTGGGGCCAGGGCCGCCTGGTGCGTGGATATTCCGCCTTGGTCGATGCGCCCGACACCGCTGCCGCGATCGCCGAGCCGGCCATTGAAGCGCCGGGCGCCGGTTCCAGTAATGCCATCGCGCGCGAGCCAGCGGCTGCGCCGGTGGCCAACCGCGATGCACAGGGCACCGCTGGAGGCGAGCCGGCGGTACGTGCAGCCGCCAGCGCACCGCCTGCGTCCGCCACGCGGGCCGGCGATGCATTGCCGGCCGTGCGCTCGGGTCAGACCTTGTCGGAGATCGCCGCGGTGGTGGCGCGTTCCAGCGGGCATTCGCTGGACCAGACCATGCTGGCCTTGCTGCGCACCAATCCGGCGGCCTTCATCAACGGCAACATCAACCGCCTGAAGCAAGGCGCGGTGTTGCGCACGCCGCAGGAAGACGCGCTGGCGCAAGTCGGCGCGGCCGAAGCGGCAGTGATGGTGCGCGAACAGGCTGCCCAGTGGCGTCAGGCACGCTCGGCGGTGCCGCAACCGGCTGAAGCCGGCGCTGCTGCCGCTACAACCCCGCGACCCGCCACGCCGGCCGCAACGGCCGGTGCCGGTGCGCGGCTCGAAATCGCCCCTGCAGTGGCGAGTCAGACCAACAAGGCCGGCGTCACGTCCGGTACCAGTGCCGAAGGCGAGGGCGAGATGGCGGCCAACCAACAGTTGCAACAGGCCAAGGAAGACATCGCCACCCGCGATGCGGAATTGCAGGACCTGCGTACCCGCGTGGCCGACCTGGAAAAGCTCAGGCAGCAGCAGCAAGCGCTGATTGCAATGAAGGACACCGATCTGGCGGCCGCACAGAAGCGCCTGTCGGAAGCCCCGGCGGCCGCGCAACAGGGCGGTGGTTTTCCGCTGTGGTTGATCGGTGGGCTGGTGTTGATCGTCGCTGCCGTGTTGGCATGGTTGGCCGCCCGCCGTCGTAAACCGTCGCCGCTGCCGCCGTTGCCGCGCCGGCAGTACGACTTCGTCCTGCCGGGCGCGCCGGTGCGGGCCGCCGAGCCGCAAGACGAGGCGCGGGCCACGGAGCCGAGCGAGCGCGATGTGCTGCAGGAGACCGAATTCGAGCAGGCCGATCTGCGCGAAGGCGAGCGTGCCCACGACATGCACCAACCGTTATCGGACGTGCTGCGCCGCGAGCCACTGCTGTCCGAGCCGGCTGCAGCGCCAGCGGCGATCAATAGCGACGACCGGCGCGCGCTGCGTGCCACGCCGCCAGTGGTGGTGACAGAGCCGCAGCACATCGCGCCTGACGAGTCTCCTCAGGACTCGGCGCGCGATTCGCTGCAGGTACACCACGCAGACATCGCTCCCACGATCAGCGAAGTGCCATCCGCTGCTCCAGTCGCACCGATCGCCACGCAGGACAGCCTGGATGTCGATCGCCCGCCTGTGGCACCGATTGCGGCGCCTAATACGACGACCAGCCGGGACGTCGGCTCGGCCGGGCGCGATCGCCTGGAACTGGCGGTGGCCTATATGGACCTGGGCGACAAGGACACCGCGCGCGGCTTGCTGCTGGAAGTTGCCGCCACCGGCGACGCCACCACCCGCGCCGAGGCCGCCGAGCTGCTGAAACGGCTGGCATGAGCCCGGCGATCGATCACCTGGCCCCGCAAGAGAGTGCTGCACGCGAACGCCGGATCGACTACGTGGAATTTGCCTCCGTCGACCCGGACGCCAGCCGCGCGTTTCTCGAAACGGTGTTTGGTTGGCAATTTCAGGCCTATGGCCCGGATTAACTGGCCTTCCATGACGGCCGCCTGGACGGTGGCTTTTACCGTGCAGCCGCGCCAGCGCCGGCCGAAGGCGGCCCATCGGTGGTGCTGTATGCCGACGATTTGGCGCCTGTGCTCGAGCGCGTGCGTGTTGCGGGCGGGGAGATCGTCAAGCCGGTGTTCGGCTTCCCCGGCGGCAGCCGCTTTCACTTTCGCGAGCCCGGCGGCACCACGTTGGCCGTATGGTCCGAGCGCAGCGTCGCTTCCAACGGCTGAGAACGCCGCTGCGCGCTGACTGCACGCGCGCCGCTGCTCGGCATCGGCCATCGCTGCTCGTACACTTCACGTTTTGCGCAGCGGCGGGGCCGCGGCGACCCTTGCCTGCGATGGCCAGGTCGGCATGACCGGCGCGCGGATTTCATCGATTCCTTAGAGGCAGGTAGCGATGCGTTACGCGCTGGGCGTGGAGTACGACGGCAGCGAGTTCCAGGGCTGGCAGCAGTTGGGCGAACATGGCGGCCCGAGTGTGCAGGCCAGCCTGCAGGCGGCATTGTCGTCGGTTGCCGATGCGCCGGTGCAGGTGGTCTGCGCCGGACGCACCGACGCGGGCGTGCATGGAGAATGCCAGGTGGTGCATTTCGACAGCGACGCACACCGCGAACCGCGCGGCTGGATGCTGGGCACCACCGCGCGTCTGCCGCCGTCGATCGCGGTGCGTTGGTGCGTGCCGGCAGCCGCTGACTTCCATGCGCGCTTTTCCGCGCGCGCGCGCCGTTATCGCTATCGCCTGCTCAATCGGCAGATTCGCCCGGCGCTGTATCGGCAGACCTTGAGCTGGGAGCGTCGCCCGCTCGATGCCGATGCCATGCACGTGGCAGCGCAGGCCTTATTGGGTGAAAACGACTTCAGCGCGTTCCGCAGCGTGCAGTGCCAGGCCTTGCATGCCCGCCGCAACTTGCAGGCCATCCATGTGCAGCGCATCGGCGAGGTGGTGGAGGTGCAGGTGCAGGCCAATGCATTCCTTCATCACATGGTGCGGAATATTGTGGGCTCGCTGATTTTGGTCGGTACCGGCGAGCAGCCGGCCGACTGGATCGCGACGTTGCTCGCCGGGCGCGACCGCACTGTGGCCGGGCCGACAGCGCCGCCACAAGGTCTGGTATTCATCGGACCTCTGTATCCTGCAGAGTGGCATCTGCCTGCTGAGGTGACCCAATGAATCGATCACTGTACCGCACCCGTATCAAGTTCTGTGGCATGACCCGCGCCGGCGATATCCGGCTGGCCGGCGAGCTGGGTGTGGACGCGGTAGGTTTCATCTTTGCGCATGGCAGCCCGCGACGCGTGGCACCGGCCGAGGCGCGCGCGATGCGCCAGGCCACTGCGCCGATGGTCGATGTGGTGGCGTTGTTCCGCAACAACTCCAAGGAAGAAGTGCGCGAAGTGGTACGCACCGTGCGTCCGACCCTGCTGCAATTCCACGGAGAAGAAGAAGACGCGTTCTGCCGTAGCTTCAATCTGCCATATCTGAAGGCGGTACCGATGGGCAGCACCGGCGTGAACGGTGAGGACGCCAACGCGCGCACGCTGCAGTTGTCGTATCCGAATACCGCTGGTTTCCTGTTCGATAGCCATGCGCCAGGCGCGGGCGGCGGCACCGGCAAAACGTTCGATTGGTCGCGCTTGCCCACCGGTCTGCATCGGCCGTTTCTGCTGGCCGGCGGCATCAACGCCGGCAATGTGTTCGACGCCATTGTGGCCACGCTGCCCTGGGGCGTGGACGTCTCCAGTGGCGTGGAGCTGGCGCCCGGCATCAAGGACGGCCACAAGATGCGCAAGTTCGTTGAGGAAGTGCGACGGGCGGATTGTCACGAGATGTCGTGAGGGTGGGATTCGGGATTCGTAACAGCAGGTGCTTGACGCGGCTGGTTTTTCGGGGATTTGGATAGTTAGCAGAGTGCGCGAGCGTTAGCATGCTTTCCGAATCCCGAATCCCGAATCCCGAATCCCGAATCCCGAATGACGATCAGCGGTCAGCGACCTGCCCGTAGATTGTTCTCATCTCGCTGGACCCAGCCGCGGTTTCTCCATTTGAGGCGATTTGGCGAGCAATCGCGCGCCAGATGGCGTTCCTACAGGCCGAGCCGCGACTGACGTTTTTGCGTCTTTGCCAGTTGTGCCGATGCATGGCGTTCCGCTCGGCATACATCGCTCCTGGCGGTACACATGCTGGTCACCAGCCCTGGGCTGGCGATGCAGTGCTGCACCGAACATCCGCGATTTTCGTTGCATCCATGGCCGGAGACGTGTGCTGATCTTCCGCCAGCGCTTTGCCTAGCCAATCCGCCAGCCGTCCGATGCGTGGGTCCGGATTACGCTTTGCGGCGCACAGTACCCAGCGGCCGTGTGTGGCAGTGAATCCCCACGGCGCCAGCAGGCGCCCGGCCGCCAGGTCTGCCGCCACCAACGGCTGTGGCGCGATCGCGATTCCCAGCCCGGCGGCAGCGGCTTCCAGGAGATACACCAAGTGTTCGAATTCGGTACCGAAGCGCAGTGCCTCGGGTTCCAGCCCCTGCGCCTGCGCCCATTCCGGCCAGGCTTGCGGGCGCGAACGCGTCTGCAGCAGGGCGTGATGACACAGTGTGGTCGGGTCATTCCCGTCGATCCGCAACGTCGACGCGAGCTGCGGGCTCAGCACCGGGCCGATCCACTCCACGCCCAGTGCGTGCACCTGCCACTCGCTGGGCCAGGGTGGGGTGTCTAGCAGCAGTGCAGCATCCAGGCCGTCCAGATCCGGGCCGGGTGGCTGTTCGCTGGCGGACAGGTGTAAGCGTACGTCAGGCAGGTCGTGCTGCAGCAGGCCCAGGCGCGGGATCACCCAGCGTGCCAGCAGGCTACCGGAACACCCCAGCACCAGCGGCGCCTCGGCAACCGGGCGCTGCAACGCCGCCCAGGTCTGGCTGATCACGCCAAAGCCTTCGCCGGTGGCGTCACCTAGCCGAACGCCTGCAGCGGTCAGCACCAGACCGCGGCCCTGACGCGCAAACAGCGCCGTGCCCAATGCCTGTTCCAGCGAACGCACGTGCCGGCTGATGGCCCCATGGGTGACGTGCAATTCCTGGGCAGCACGGCTGACGCTCTGCAGGCGCGCGGCAGCTTCGAACGCACGCAGCGCCGCCAGTGGAGGAAGCAAAACAGTCATATGTGACTCCAGATCACAGGTTGCGGCAATCTTATCGATGTATCGCATGCCGCGGCTGCGCTAGAGTGAGGCCTCTCTTATGACGCATTGCTGCAGAGGATTTCCATGTCGGCCCAGCCCATCAGTGACTTTTACGCCTATCCGGATGCTGCTGGCCACTTTGGCAAGTTTGGCGGCCGGTTCGTCGCCGAAACCTTGATTGGCCCGCTGCAGGAGCTGTCCGCCGCCTACGATCAAGCGCGGCAGGATCCGAGCTTCATCGCCGAATACGACAAGGACCTCAAGCATTACGTCGGCCGCCCCAGCCCGATCTACCACGCCGAACGGCTCAGCCGTGAAGTGGGTGGGGCGCAGATCCTGCTCAAGCGCGAAGACCTCAACCACACCGGCGCGCACAAGATCAACAACACCATCGGCCAGGCCCTGCTGGCCAGCCGCATGGGCAAGACCCGCATCATCGCCGAGACCGGCGCCGGCCAGCACGGCGTGGCCAGCGCCACTGTCGCTGCACGTCTGGGCCTGGAATGCCTGGTCTACATGGGCGCCACCGACATCGAACGGCAGAAGATCAACGTCTATCGCATGAAGCTGCTCGGTGCGACGGTGATCCCGGTGACCTCCGGTTCGGCCACGCTCAAGGACGCGCTCAACGAAGCGATGCGCGACTGGGTCACCAACGTGCGCGACACCTTCTACATCATCGGCACCGTGGCCGGCCCTGACCCGTATCCGCGCATGGTGCGTGACTTCAACGCGATTGTCGGCCGCGAGTCGCGCGCGCAGATGCTGGAAGACTACGGCCGTCTGCCGGATGCGATCAGCGCCTGCGTCGGTGGCGGTAGCAATGCGATCGGCCTGTTCCATGCCTTCCTCAACGACCCGGGCGTCAAGATCTATGGCGCCGAGGCGGCCGGCGACGGCATCGCTACCGGCCGCCATGCGGCATCGATCGCCGCAGGGCGCCCCGGTGTGTTGCATGGCAATCGCACCTATGTGATTTGCGACGACGATGGCCAGATCACCGAAACCCATTCGATCTCTGCCGGCCTGGATTACCCCGGCGTGGGTCCGGAGCATGCGTTTCTGTCCGACAGCGGCCGCGCGGTGTATCAGGGCATTACCGACGACGAGGCGATGGCCGCGTTCCATCTGCTTGCGCATACCGAAGGCATCCTGGCCGCACTTGAATCCAGCCATGCGGTGGCGCAGTCGATCAAGCTCGCGCGCGAGCTGCCGAAAGACGCGTTGGTGTTGTGCAACCTGTCTGGGCGTGGCGACAAGGATGTGCATACCATCGCGGCGCGCGAGGGGCTCGCGCTGTAGCGTGGCTGCGGCTACTTCTCTAACCGGATGGCAGGGACGCGTCGATGCTCGAAGGGTTCATCCAGTTGGTGGCCGAGCTGATGATCGAACTTGGCCTGCACTGGGTCGCCGCATCGTTCGAGCGCGGGCACTCGCCGGCCTTGGCGGCAGTCGGCTACGCGATTCTGGGTGCATTGCTGGGTGGCGTCAGTCTCTGGTTGCTGCCGAAGCACTTCACCGCGACCCATGGCGCGCGCCTGACAGCGGTGGTGATCGCGCCGCTGGCCGCTGGCGGGCTGCTGCCCTTGGGGCGTGGCGTGCGCGTCGTGGCGACCCGGTATTCCGCATTGATCGATTTTCCTACGGCTACCTGTTTGCGCTGTGCTTTGCGCTGATGCGTTATTTCTTTGCCACCTGACGTGACATGGCGGCTGGCTTTCCTCCCCCCCTTGATTCGAGTGATTTCATGCGTCGTATCGATTTCCGCTTCGCCGAGCTGCGTGCCAACGGTCGCAAGGCACTGATCCCCTTCATCACCGCCGGCGACCCGTCGCTGGAAGCCACTGTGCCCGTCATGCACGCGCTGGTGCGCGCCGGCGCCGATGTCATCGAGCTCGGTGTGCCGTTCTCCGACCCGATGGCGGACGGCCCCACCATCCAGCGCAGCTCCGAGCGCGCGCTGGGACGCGGTGCCGGCCTTGCGTACGTGTTGGAAGCGGTGCACGAGTTCCGCCGCGAAGACGCCGCCACGCCGGTGGTGTTGATGGGCTACCTCAACCCGATCGAGATCCATGGCACGCGGCGCTTCGCCGAAGCGGCTGTCGCCGCCGGCGTGGACGGCCTGCTGCTGGTCGATCTGCCGCCGGAGGAAGCCGATGAAACGCGCGCCATCTTCACCGAGGTCGGGCTGGCGCTGATCGCACTGGCATCGCCCACCACCAGTGAGCAGCGCCTGGACATGCTGTGCAGCACTGCGCAGGGCTATCTGTATTACGTCAGTTTTGCTGGCGTCACCGGCGCCTCCAACCTGCTCGACACCCACGCCGCCAGCGACCGCCTGCGCCAACTGCGTCAGCGTGCCGGCGCGCCGGTGGTGGCCGGCTTCGGCATCAAGGACGCCGCCAGCGCTGCCGCCATGGCGGTGGATGCGGACGGCGTGGTGGTCGGCAGTGCTCTGGTTGCCGCCCTGGCCGAAGCCGACGACGTCCGCAGCGCTCGCGAACGCGCAGAGGCCTTCCTGGCCCCCTTGCGCCAAGCCCTCGACCAAGCGTAGAAGCCAACGTCTCGCTCTCACCAGGGCGAGACGGCACAGCTTGCGCGCCGCCGGCGCGCGTGCCTTGGAACGCGCGCGGCAAGCGTGAGCTGGGGGGGCACGGAGCGCAGCCACGTGCACCCAACCCACTGCGCTGCATCAACAATGCGACGCAGCAGCCCGCGATCCGTTTCGCAGAGAGACCTGCCAGACACGCCCCGAAGTATCTGCGCCAGATCCCGCATTCATGACGCCCGCTACCTTGGCATTCCCACGGCGCGTTAGACTGTCGTCCCTCTGCGGCCCGCCAGGCCGCCCTGCATGGATTTCATACACGCATGAGCTGGCTCAGCAAATTGATGCCTTCCGGCATCCGCACCGAAAACACTCCGGCCAAGAAGCGCAGCGTCCCCGAGGGCCTGTGGGAAAAGTGCAGCAATTGCGGCAGCGCGCTGTACGGCCCGGAACTCGAAGAAAACCTCGAGGTGTGCCCGAAGTGCGACCACCACATGGCGATCCGCGCGCGCGCGCGCCTGAATTCGCTGTTTGACCCGGACACCGCGACCACTGAAATCGCCGCCCAGCTCGGGCCGGTCGACGTGCTCAAGTTCAAGGACCAGAAGCGCTACGGCGAACGCATCAAAGCCAGCCAGAAAGCCAGCGGCGAATACGACGCGCTGATTGCCATGCGCGGCACGCTCAAGGGCAACCCGTTGGTCGCTGCTGCGTTCGATTTCGCCTTCATGGGCGGCTCGATGGGGTCAGTGGTTGGCGAGCGCTTTGCGCGTGCAGCCGAAGTGGCGTTGGAAGTCGGTTGCCCGTTCGTGTGCTTTTCCGCCAGTGGCGGCGCCCGCATGCAGGAAGGCCTGTTCTCGCTGATGCAGATGGCCAAGACCTCGGCGGCGCTCGGCCGCCTGCGCGAAGCCGGACTGCCGTACATCTCGGTGCTGACCCATCCCACCACCGGTGGCGTGTCGGCCTCGTTCGCGATGCTGGGCGACATCAACATCGCCGAGCCGCATGCGCTGATCGGCTTTGCCGGCCCGCGCGTGATCGAGCAGACCGTGCGCGAAACGTTGCCGGAAGGCTTCCAGCGCTCCGAATTTCTGCTCGACCACGGTGCCATCGACCAGATCTGTGACCGCCGCGAGATGCGCAACCGCATTGCCGAGCTCACCGCGATGATGATGCGTCAGCCGCATCCGCAGGACGCTGACGCCGCATGAGCGCACGCAAGTACTTTGGCACCGACGGCATCCGCGGTCGGGTCGGGCAGGGCGTGATCTCGGCCGATTTCGTGCTGCGCCTGGGCAATGCGCTCGGCCGTGTACTGACCCAGATCCGTGGCAAGCGGCCGTTGGTGTTGATCGGCAAGGACACCCGCATTTCCGGTTACATGTTCGAAGCGGCGCTGGAAGCCGGCTTGGTTGCTGCAGGCGCTGACGTGCAGCTGATCGGCCCGATGCCGACGCCGGCCATCGCGTTCCTGACCAGCACGCTGCGCGCCGACGCGGGCGTGGTGATCAGCGCCTCGCACAATCCGCACTACGACAACGGCATCAAGTTCTTCTCCGCCGAAGGCGAGAAGCTCGACGACGCCACTGAAGCGGCGATCGAAGCGGCGTTGGACGCGCCGTTCCACACGGTGGAATCCGAGCGTCTGGGCAAGGCCATCCGCACGCGCGATGCGATCGGCCGCTACATCGAATTCTGCAAGGCCAGCGTGGCGCGTGGTTTCACCCTCAAATGGCTGAAGATGGTGCTGGACTGCGCACATGGCGCTACTTATCACATCGCCCCCATGCTGTTCCGTGAGCTGGGCGCAGAGGTGGTGGTCATCGGCGCCGCGCCGGACGGGCTCAATATCAATGCCGGTGTCGGCTCAACGCATATCGACAATCTCGCCGCCAAGGTGCGCGAGTACGGTGCGCATCTAGGCATCGCCTTCGACGGCGACGGCGACCGTGTATTGATGGCCGACGACCAGGGCAACCCGGTCGATGGCGACGATCTGCTGTATGTGCTGGCGCGCTCGTGGCAGGCCAGTGGCCGGCTGACAGGCACCGTGGTGGGCACCTTGATGACCAATTACGGTCTGGAACAGGCATTGGCTGCGCTGAACATCCCGTTCCAGCGCGCCAAGGTCGGCGACCGCTACGTGCATCAGGCCCTGGTCGAAGGCGGCGGCACCTTGGGTGGCGAAACATCCGGCCATCTGTTGTGCCTGGACCGCGCCACTACCGGCGATGGCATCGTCAGTGCACTGCAGGTGCTCGAAGCGCTCGGTCGCGATGGGCATAGCTTGCGCAAGGCGCTCAGCAGCCTGAGCAAGGTGCCGCAGAAGACCGTCAATGTGCGCCTGGATGGCGGTGCGGCCAAGGCGATTGTGGAAGCTGCCAACGTGCAACAGGCGTTGCAGCAGGCGCAGGCCGCCGTTCAAGGGCGTGGTCGCGCGTTCCTGCGCCCGTCCGGCACCGAGCCGGTGGTGCGCGTGACCGTGGAAGCCGACGACGCGCGCCTGATGCAGGACACGCTGGACCGGCTCTCGGGTGCAGTGCGTGACGCGGCGTGAGTCAATCGTCATTGGCGTGTGCGTGGTCATCGCCAAGGCCGCGACGTTTTACCTGTTGTATCGCCTGTTGATCTGACAGCAGGCTTCTCTCGATCTTTTCGACTTCCACGACAGACATCCGTATGCGCGCGCGCATCCCCACGCTGGACATCACCCGTTTGGACACCGACCGCGACGCCTTCGTTGCCGAGCTCGGTGCGGCCTATCGGCAGTGGGGCTTTGCCGGAATCCGCAATCACGGCATCGCCAAGGCCGACATCGATGCCGCCTACGAGGTGTTCAAGGCGTTCTTCGCCTTGCCGGAAGCGACCAAGCGTCGCTATCACGTGGAAGGCAGCGGCGGCGCGCGTGGCTATACCGCGTTCGGTGTGGAAACTGCCAAGGATTCCAAGCACTTCGATCTGAAAGAGTTCTGGCACATTGGCCGCGAGATTCCAGACGATTCGCCGTACCTCGCGGTGATGCCGCCAAATCTGTGGCCCAGCGAGGTGCCTGGCTTCCGCGAGCGCGGTTACCAGCTGTACCAACAACTGGACCAGTTGGGCTCACGCGTGCTGTCGGCGCTGGCGCTGCATATCGGCTTACCGCAGGACTACTTTGTCGACAAAACCAACAACGGCAATTCGATCCTGCGGCCCCTCCATTACCCGCCGATCACCAGCGACGGCATCCCCAACGTGCGTGCTGGTGCGCATGGCGACATCAACTTCATCACCTTGCTGGTCGGTGCCAGTGCCGCCGGCCTGGAAGTGCGCTCCAACGATGGCGAGTGGGTGCCGTTCACTGCCGACGCCGACACCATCGTGGTCAACATCGGCGACATGCTGCAGCGCCTGACCAACCACGTCTATCCGTCCACCATCCACCGCGTGGTCAACCCGCCGGGAGAGCAGGCGCGCCAGCCGCGCTATTCGGTGCCGTTCTTCCTCCACCCCAATCCTGATTTCCTCATCGACGTGCTGCCATCGTGCATCAGCGCCGATAACCCCAGCCATTACCCAGAGCCGATCACGGCGCATGGCTTCCTGGAAGAGCGCCTGCGCGAGATCAAGCTGAAGTAATCCAGCGCGTGTCGCAACGCGTGGCGCGCAGCGAACAGCCGCGCCCGCAACATGACCGGTGACGATTGCCACATTTTCATTCAGAGAATTCCGCTCGCGTCTGGTTAAAGATTGCGTTCACTCACGCCGATAACCCAGTCTGATCCCTAGCGCGACGTCGGGCTCGCCTGGCGCCCGCTGCCGATTGCACGAGGTGAGGGCGCATGCGGATGCGGTGGTTCAAGCGGATAAGTGTGGTCTGTCTGCTGTTGGCGTCTGCCGCCGCAGGGACGGCTGCTGCGGCGTCGGTCACCGTGACCGTCGCCGACGCCAGTGGTGTGCTGGTCGATGCAGTGGTGAGCCTGGAACCTGCGCGGCCGGTTGCGCCGAGCGCGGGCAAGACCGTGGAAATGGACCAGATCAACTCGCAGTTCGTGCTGGCAGTGCGCACCGGGACTCTGGTGCGCTTTGCGAACAACGACCAGATTCGCCATCAGGTCTACTCGTTCTCGCCGGTCAAGCGCTTCGAACTGCCGCTGTTCCAAGGCACCACTGCTGCGCCAGTGCGTTTCGATCAGCCTGGCCTGGTCACCATCGGCTGCAATATCCACGATTCGATGCAGGGGTACATCGTGGTGCTGGAGACACCGTACTTCGGCAAGACCGGCAGCGATGGCCGTGCCCAGCTGGAGGCGCCTGCGGGCAACTACACGTTGCGCGTCTGGCATCCGCGCATCAAGGGCGCTGCCAGCAGCGAGCCGTTGGTGATCGCGCGCGATGCGGTGCAGCGTCGCGTCACCTTGCAGACCACCGGCACTGCGCCGGTGGTGGCGCCACCGGATGCGCGCGCGCGCGCGCTGCAGGACAAGTTCCGTAACGCCGACCCGAAGAAGCCGCGCCCATGAGGTCGATGCGCCTGCATACCCGCATCGCGGCCTTGCTGGTGCTGGTCGTGCTTGCCACACAGGCGCTCACATTTTTTGCCGTGCAGGTGGCCACCGAGCGCAGCGTCAAGGCGCAGCTGGGCGAAGAGCTGGAAATCGGGCAGGGGGTCTGGCAACGCATCAACGTGCGCCGCGACGAGCAGTTGCTGCAGTCGGCGTTGGTGCTGGCCGACGATTTCGGGTTCCGTGCGGCCGTCGCCAGCGGCGATGTGCCGACGATGCAATCGGCCTTGCGCAACCACGCCGCGCGCATGTCGGCGCAAACCGCGTTATTGCTCTCGCCGGATGGCGAATTCTTGACCGGCCTGGCTGACGTGCCGCAAGCCGAACAACTGCGTGCGGTGCAGGCATTGCTGCAACAGGCGCAGCGCGATGGACGCGCAGTGGGTGTGGTGGCGCTGGATCAGCGCATCGTGCGCTTGGCGGTAGTGCAGGTACTGGCGCCGAACCGGGTCGGCTGGATCGGGATCGGCAACGAATCCGGCGACGGCCTGGCGCAGGATTTCCGCAGCACCACCGGGCTGGATGCCACCTTCTTCACCGATGGCCCGCCGCTGCGCGTGCTGGCCTCCACGATGGCGCCATCGGCGCGCGCCGAATTTGCGCAACAACTGGCCGCGGCGAAGAAGCTGCCGGCTGTATCGATCCCGTTGACGTTGGGCCAGTCGCGCTATCTGGTCAGGCTGCAAGCGATCCAAGGCGACAGCCACATGCGGGTCGCGTTGCAGGCATCGCTGGATCGCGTTGTCGCGCCGTATCGCGTTCTCAAGCTGCGCATCCTGCTGCTGGCCGGGTTAGCCACTGTTGCCGCACTGGTTGTGGCGATTTTTCTCGCACGCAGCGTGAGCAAACCAGTCGCACAACTGGTACAGGCCGCGCGGCGCATCCAGCGCGGCGATTACTACACCGCCGTGCAGGTGCCGCCTGGCCGCGAACTTGCCGAGCTGGCCGACAGTTTCGGGCGCATGCAGCACCAGATCGCCAGCCGCGAGCAGCACATCCTGCATCAGGCCCGCCACGACGCCTTGACCGGCCTGCCCAACCGGATCTGGTTGCTGGAGCGGTTGAAGGAGGTGGTGGAGCAGACCGTGGCAGCCGGAGGCACCGCCGCGGTGCTGATCCTGGATCTGGAGCGTTTCAAGGAACTTAACGACAGCCTGGGCCACGACTTCGCCGACCAGGTGTTGGTGGAGGCCGGTCGCCGGTTGGTGGAGGTCGTGCAGGAGCCCAATCTAGTCGGTCGGCTGGGCAGCGATGAATTCATGGTGGTGGTGGCGCAAGCCGATGCGGTCAGCGTGCAGCAGGATGCGCAGCGCCTGCTGCTGCAGCTGCGTCGCCCGCTGGTATTGCCGCAGGCGCGTATTCAGCTCGAAGCTAGCATCGGCATCGCGCTGATTCCCGAGCATGGCGCCGATCCGGATACCTTGTTGCGCCGCGCCGATATCGCGCGCCGCCAAGTCGGCACCACAAGCGCCATTGGCGCCAGCGTCTATCGCCTGGGCCAGGACGAACAGCATCTGCGGCGTTTGCGTCTCACTGGCGATCTGCGTCAGGCCATTGGCGCAAACGAACTCACCTTGCGCTTCCAACCCAAGATCTGTCTGCGCAGCGATCAGGTCGAGCAGGTCGAAGTACTGGTGCGCTGGCATCACCCGGTGCTCGGCCCGATCGGCCCGGACGAATTCATTCCGCTGGCCGAGCACGCCGGCGTGATCCACCCACTCACCCGCTTCGTGCTGGACGAAGCGCTGCGCTGCCAGGCGCAATGGCGCGAGCAAGGGCTAGTGCTCGGCATGGCAATCAATTTGTCCGCGCTCGACCTGTCCGATCCCGGCTTGCCCGACTTCGTGCGCGGCCGTCTGGAGCATCACGCCGTGCCGGCGCAGTCGGTCACGCTGGAATTGACCGAAAGCGCCTTGATGCGCGATGTCGAATTCGCGCTGCACATGCTGCATCAGTTACGCGGCGTGGGCGTACGTCTGTCCATCGACGACTTCGGTACCGGCTATTCCTCGTTGGCCCAACTCAAGCGCATGCCGGTGAACGAATTGAAGATCGACAAGAGTTTCGTCATGCAGTTGGCCGAAGGCACCGACGATGCCTTCATTGTCCGCAGCACGATCGATCTAGGGCACAACCTGGGCCTGAGCGTCATCGCTGAAGGCGTCGAGAACGCCACCGCGCTGGCGCTGTTGCGCGGTTACGGCTGCGACATGGTGCAGGGCTATCTGTATTCGCCACCGCTGGAAGAGGCGCCGCTGGTGGCCTGGTGCATGCGCCAACTCGGCATGACCTCGGCGGCGCACGCAGGTGTGCAGCGATGAGCGTGCATCAGCGTGTTGTCGTGATCGCTGCATCCGCTGCCAGCGCATTCGCGCCAGTGCACGCACTGGCCGGCGACTGTGTTTTGAGCACATCGGCGATGCGCCCGTTGAATCGCTCCGCCATGCCATTGGTTCTGGGCGTCCTGGGCTTGGTCAGCCGGTGTTCGATGCCCAGTTCCTGGCACAGTTGATCGAACTCGTGGTCGCCACTGGGCTCACGCTCCTTGCTGGCAAACAGGCGGTCCGTGAACTCCTTGCCATTGTCCGGTCAGCAGTTTGTTGATCTTGATCGGACAGGCCTTGTGCAGTGCGCTCAGAAAGGCCTTTGCATTGGCCGCTGTCTTGTTGGTTTTGCACTGCACGAACACCCAGCGGGTGGCCCGGTCGATGGCCACGAACAGATAGCGCCGTTGCGATTGGTCCTGCATCTGGGGCAGGTACTTCACATCCATGTGCACATAGCCGGGCGCGTAGCTCTTGAAGGCCTTGTGGGCGACAGCAGGCTCCCGGGGCTTGAGGTCGTTGAGGTTGCCAGCCCCATGTCGGCGCAGGCACCGGTCCAGGCCCGAGCGAGAGACATCGGCACAGATGAATTCCCGAGTGACCGCCAGCAAGTCATCCAGGGGCAACAACAAGGTGCGGCGCAAGTGGAGTACCACGCTCTCTTGTGCGGGCGTGAGCACCGTCTGCAGGCGATGGGCTGTGTGCGAGCGATCTCCGAACACATCGCGCTTCTTCCACTTGTAGACCGTCTGGTCGGTGATGCCAAAGCGCTGGGCCAGCACGCTGGCGGTTTCATTACTGGCTGCTATCTCGGCGCGCACGGCGGGTGTGGTGCGGGCGTTCTTGTGCAGGGCTATCAGCATGGCTTGGCTCCCGGAGTCCATTGCAGGGACTCTATCAACTCCTGCAAGACGACTTGGGCCATGAAGAGTGGATAGCGTTTGGGATCTATGCCATCGTCCGGGATGCGACA